>JAAFJS010000289.1 GCA_013298985.1 Cytophagales bacterium | reverse complement strand
CTGCTCGATATGTTGGTCGACCCCACCATCATCAAAAATGCTTGGGACTATTACAACAAAGAGCAAACCAATGAGCAAAAATATACACCTTTGATAGGCACAAAGGACAAACCTGCGATTGGATTAAACAAAAAAATTATGGAGCAGTTTCGCCCCGAAATGCAAAAATATTACTATGACCCCACCAAGTATAAAACATACTTGGAACAGTTGGGCATCAAATATCCCACTGTCAAATGTGATAGTGATGGAAAACCCAAAAGTGGCGGGAATTAACCTATAAAAACAGCCCTATAAGATTTTTAAAAATCTTATAGGGCTGATTATCAATAAATTCTTAGACAAATCTACACAGGAAACAATTAAGATAACAATGTAAGCTTTCGCAGAAAGAGTCAATAAAAAAATGCCTAAGCAACAAAGGGAGTGCCAAGCATTTTTCTTAAATTTGATGGAATTGATACTATTTTAGGCACAGTTGCCTTGCGTTACTCTTTTTTTATCAATTTGAATATAAATTCTAATTCAATGTCTTTCTTATTAACCCAATTGTCAAATGTTGGCACGATTTCATAATCAGGTTTGGTTCCGTGTCCAAAATTCTTTGTCAAGTCAACAGCATTTGTATATTTCTGTAATGGAATGGTTACTTGAAGTCCAGTTGGTATTTCTGTTTTTGGCATCATTCCGCTTGTATTTCCCTGAAATCCGCCACCAGTTTCTTGTCCTACTACTATTGCTTTGTTGTTATCTGAAAGCACAGCAACAAAATCCGAGCAGGAAGATAAACACAAACCATTTGTAATAATATATGTTTTTCCTTTGAAATTATTTTTAGCAGGCTTTTGTGTTTCGTAGTAGTCAAACTCATTAGTAAGCCAAATTTTTCTCCAACGATAAGTACCATCTACTTTTTTAGGTTTTTTGTAAAAAATTTTAATTAATCCCTTAATCTCTTTTGCAATAGCCTCCGTTACTTCAATCTTATCCCAATATTTAAAAGGCTTGTCAAAAAAATAAGAGGCAAGAAGTGCAGCATTGCTATCTGTTCCGCCTGTATTATATCTTAAATCAATTATCAAATTTTCTATTTTTTCTTTTTTAAGTGTTTGAAATACCTTTTTAGTGAACTTATTAAAATTCTGCTTACTTTCTTTGGTAGATGTTTTCGCAAAAGTGTGAATTTTTAAAATCCCTATTCCGTTTACTATTTCAAATTCTAATGGTTTTTGATAATTTTTCTCTATCGATGCCAATGAAGGAAAAACTTCTTTGGAAACTCCTTTTAATTCATATACTTTATTGCTCCCTTCTGATTTAATCTCCACATTAAAGTTTGATGTTATTTCAATTATTGTCTGATACCAAAATGAAAACCTGTGATTTAGCAAAAGCACTTTTTCGGTTTGATTGTATCCATCTGATGGAATTGATTTCAATAATTTATTAATGATGCTCAAAATCAACTCCCCATTTATTGAAATAATCTCTCCATCAATAGGAATATCTTGATTTGATGTGTGATTTTTTGATATTGAAACTTTCTTTTTTTCTAAATCAACAAATATCTCAAAGGGAATTAATGTTGTTGTTTTATCCAAATAGTCTTGATATTCTTTTGAAAGAGAAATTCCTGTATGCAAACAACCAATTTGAGCAAACAATGGTTTGATTTTTCTATAATAATCCAATTCTGTCAATGAATCATTGATGGTTTGGTTGGTTGAATCTATCAAGAAATCAAATTTTTCTTTGTTTGTGTATCTGTAAAATCCTGGGTGTTTTTCGCTAATTCCACCCATTATACTTGTAGTCCAACGCTTTAAACTATCTGAATGATATTTTCTATTTGTATCAAATTTGTTTTCTTGCGCTTGTATCAATGTAGTCAAGTGAATAAATAGCCCAATTGTTAGTAATAATCTCATAAATTGATTTGATGGTTTACGTTATTTGTATTGCAATTGTACCTAACCTTAATCTAAGCACCTTACTTACTCCTCCCAAAGATAAAATTTTATTCCTAAATTTCCTCAAAAAACAGAGGGCATAAAACCATTCATTTCACACCCTCTATTCCTGTTTTTTTTACTTCTTTTTCAGTTCCTCCGCCCCTTTTTTAATGCTTTCTACCACACTTGGGTCGAGCAGCGTAGAAATATCGCCCAAGTTAGTCGTATCGCCTTCCGCTATTTTCCGCAAGATGCGGCGCATGATTTTTCCTGAACGTGTTTTGGGTAAGCCTTCTACCACTTGGATTACGTCGGGCTTGGCAATCGCACCGATTTCCTTGCTGACCACGCCAAATACTTCTTTGATGAATAAAGCAATATCCATCGGCTTACTTTCACAAATCACGAAGGCGTAAATTCCCTGCCCTTTGATGTCGTGTGGGTAGCCCACTACGGCAGATTCTATGACCGTAGTATGCTGATTAATAGCGTTTTCCACCTCTGCTGTCCCTATTCTATGCCCCGAAACGTTCATTACATCATCTACGCGACCAGTAATGCGGTAGTATCCGTCCTCGTCGCGCCTGCACCCGTCGCCTGTGAAGTACAGCCCTTTGTAGGTGGCAAAGTAGGTTTGCTTACAGCGTTCGTGGTCGCCGTAGGTAGTCCGAATCATGGAAGGCCAGGGAAACTTGATGCACAGATTGCCCTCAATGCCATTGCCCTGAATCTCTTTGCCATTGCCATCTACCACTACCAACTGCACGCCAGGAAGCGGCAAGGTCGCAAAAGTAGGTTTCTGCACCGTAATCCTTGGCAGGGGAGAAATCATAATGCCTCCTGTTTCGGTTTGCCACCAAGTATCGACGATAGGGCATTTGCTTTTGCCAATATTTTTGTAATACCACTGCCACGCTTCCTCGTTAATCGGCTCACCCACAGAGCCTAAGACTTTTAAGGTACTCAAATTATAGGGCGTAATAAACTCCTCCCCAAAGGTCATCAGCGAACGAATCGCAGTGGGCGCAGTATAGAAAATATTGACTCGGTGCTTGGCAATAACCCGCCAAAAACGCCCTGCGTCAGGGTAAGTAGGGATTCCCTCAAACATCAGCACTGTCGCGCCCGCCAGCAAGGGTCCATAGACGATGTAGGAATGTCCTGTAATCCAGCCCACGTCTGCCGTACACCAAAAAATATCATTTTCATCATACTGGAATACGTTTTCGAAGGTAAATTTGGTATAAACCATGTAGCCGCCTGTGCTATGCACCACGCCTTTGGGCTTCCCAGTAGAGCCAGAGGTATAGAGAATAAATAATTTGTCTTCGGAGTCCATTTCCTCCGCCTCACACTCCTTGCTTGCTTTGTTCATTTCTTCGTGCCACCACGTATCCCTGCCTTCTACCATCTGCACCTTGCCTTCGCCTCTCTGATAAACAATACAACGCTTGACCGAAGGCGTTTTTGCCAAAGCCTCATCTACTATCTGCTTGACTTCTAAGGTTTTATTGCCGCGATACGCAATATCGGACGTGATGACAGCATTACATTCTGCGTCATTGATTCTATCCGCCAAGGAGTTAGCGGAAAATCCTGCAAAAACGACAGAGTGAATCGCGCCTATACGCGCACACGCAAGCATCGCAATCGCCGCCTCTGGCACCATGGGCATATAAATACAGACTCTATCACCTTTTTGGACTCCATTGTTTTTCAGGACATTGGCAAACTGACAAACTTTGTGGTAAAGCTCTCTGTATGTGAGCTTTACTACAATATCCGTAGGCTCGTTGGACTCCCAAATAATGGCTATCTTGTCAGGATGAGTAAGTACGTGCCTGTCTAAGCAGTTTTCAGAAATATTGAGTTTTCCACCTTCAAACCACCTGACATCTAAGTCGTTAAAGTCCCAAGAAAGTGTTTTTTTCCACAGTTTACGCCAGTGAAACTCTTGGGCAATGCCCGACCAAAAGGCTTCGGGGTCTTCTACACTTTTGCGGTAAGTGCTGAGGTATTCTTCAAAAGATTTGATTTTCATATTTACGTGTTTTTTTTGAGTTTACAAATTTCTTATCATGGAGTACATTCCCCTGAACTCCTCTTTCATTTGGACGAAATCTAAAAATTTTCTGCCAAACTTTACAAAATTCACCATCTCATAAAATTTGATAGAATCCAAACTGCTGTCCATGACATACAAAAATACATGGTCTTTCTGTAAAATTCGTGCTTGCTCGACCGCAAAATCCATCAGTTTTTTGCCAAGTCCTCTGCCTTGTGTTTCCTGCAAAAGATAAATCCGTTCCACTTCTAATCCATTCTGGGAAGGGAAATTAGGTAAAATATTATGGAGATTGAGTTTCAAATAGCCAACAGGCTCATTGTCAAGCAAAAGGAAGTAATACTGAGAGTTTGGATTTTCTATTTCACTCCTGAGCTGGGTGGCATTGTATTTTTCGTTTTGATACCATTCACCGTTTTCATGCCAAAGGTAGAGAAAAAACTGTGGGTAAATGCGAAGACAAAGCGCAGAAAGGGCTTCTGCATCTTGGGGTCGAAGTAGTTTGATTTCAGTATTCATTTTTTTAGCAAAATTAGCGACTATTTTCTAAACTATTTATTTTTTTTACCTCAAATCGTTTTAAGATTGTATTTTTGCAAAAAATTTAAAGCGAAAATTACAAACGCCAAACTCAAATTTATGTTAGACCGAACCCAACCGCCAGCAATCCAACCTCTCCAAGATTTTGCCCTGATAAAACCTGTAAATACGCAACTCAAAAATGGTATGCCCGCGCATTTTATCTGTGCTGGCGTGCAACCCATTGTCAGTGTGCAACTTATCTTTGAGGCAGGTAGCTGGTTTGCGCCAAGTGTAGATATTAATCATTTTACTTCTAAAATGATGATGGAAGGTACAAAAAAGCATACTTCTACGCAATTAACAACAGAAATAGACGGTTATGGGGCATTTTTGGAAGTAGGAACGGCGATGGATTTTTCCAGTATAGACTTCCAATGCCTGAAAAAATACCTGCCGCAAATGCTCGCTTTGGCTTGCGAACTGCTGACTGAGGCAACTTTCCCCGCCCAAGAATTGGATAAGCTCAAAGCTATTTCTATCCAAAATATCAAAATTAACAATCAGAAAACCAGCGCATTAGCTTCCAACAAACTGCGCTCAATGCTCTTTGGTGAGATGCACCCTTACGGCTATACCATGACGGAGGAAAGTGTGATGGGCGTAGAAATAGCTTCTCTCAAAGCACATTACCTCACTGCATGGAGTCAGCAACCTTTTCGCGTGATTACGGCGGGCGATATTGGGGCGGCTGAAATGCAATTAATTGATGATTTTGTAGGAAATCTACCTGTTATTCAGCCAGATACAAAGACCTTGACACACCAGATAGACGCACTTACCACCACCAAACATTACACCGAAAAAGACAATGCAGTCCAAACTTCTATCCGCTTGGGCAGGCACGTACTGGGGCGCAATCACCCTGATTTTGTGCCATTTAACTTACTAAATACTATTTTAGGCGGTTTTTTTGGTTCGCGCCTAATGAAAAATATCAGGGAAGAAAAAGGACTTTCCTACGGCATCAGTGCCAGCTTAGGAATGTTAAAAAACGCAGGCTATATGGTTATTGGCACTGATGTCAAGAAAGAACTGCGCCAGCAAGCAACAGATGAAATTTACAAGGAAATCCACAAACTTGCCCAAGAACCTGTGAGCAAAGACGAACTCGATTTGGTCAAAAGCTATCTCAAAGGAAGTTTTATTGGCTCATTGAATACGCCTTTTGCCTTGGCGGATAGGTATCGGAACGCCTATACTTTTGACCTGCCAGAAGACTATTATGACTACCAAATCAGGCGCATAGAGCAAGTTTCGTCCGAAAAATTATTGGAATTGGCATCACAATATTACCTCGACGATTTTGTAGAGGTGATGATAGGATAGTGGAATAATCTAAAATAAGAGAAGCAAACTTGTGAGCGTCGTTTCAAAGTTTGCTTTTCTTTTTTCTAACATAGCATAAATTCCCAAAAAACTTCCACTTTACTTTCTCAAAACCAATTTATAGACTTTCAATATAGCACATGATTTTATTGCGTTGCCTTTTCAGCTATCTCATTGACAGTGGTGAGCAAGGCACTATTTTGCCAAAGCTCATTTTCACTAAGGTCTATGTCATCATTCCAGCTAATCCCGTAGCCACCTGAGTCAAGGCGAATATTTTGGAATAAGTTGTTGTCTTTGAGTTGGTTATATGGAGCTTGATTTAGCTTGGGAAGCACCGAAAATAATCTTACCTCATCATTTTCAAAAATGATGAGTAAACGATAATGTTCTAAGACTTTGATATATTGGATTTTCGGTGGTTTCATAACCTTTATTTTTATTTCTCAAAATTACAAAATAATATAAGATTTTAGCATTTTGCAGCACAAAAAAGTATGGTTGTCTGACAATTTTTGTGGAGTCGGATAAAAGCCCTATCTTTGTGCATGGAAAACTTGAGCGTTTATGAGGTTCTTCTGAACCTACCATCGTTGCAAATATCGTCAGTAGTTTTGGAAAAAAC
>JAAFJS010000288.1 GCA_013298985.1 Cytophagales bacterium | reverse complement strand
CAGGGTGTCATTTGCCACTCCCTGCGTAACGCCTGCGCTGTCAGGCGCGCCCATGGTCATCGCGCCGCTACCCGCCGCAATCAGGAAAGAATCGCCATGCCCATGATAACAGCCCTCAAATTTGATAATTTTATTTTTGCCCGTATAGCCTCTTGCCAAGCGAATGGCGGACATACAAGCCTCTGTACCAGAGTTTACCATACGCACTTTTTGTATGGAAGGAATCATTTGCGTAATCAGTTCTGCCATTTGCACCTCTTTGGCAGTGGGCGCACCAAAGGAAAAAGAGTCTTTGGCAGCATCTACAATCGCCTTTTCGATAGCAGGGTGGGCATGACCGAGTAGCATGGGTCCCCACGAATTGATGAGTTCTATGTATTGCTTATCGTCTTCGTCGTACAGGTATGCACCCTTGGCAGACTTTATAAAAATAGGATTCCCACCCACCGCTTTGAAAGCGCGCACAGGCGAGTTTACTCCCCCAGGTATAAATTGTTTGGCTTTTTCAAAAAGTAATTGACTTTTTAACATTTTTGTAAAAAAAAGTGATGATAATACAAAAATAGTAAAAAAAGACAGGAATAGCTACTCTATGTATCAATTTTCTTGTAATTGCTGTTTTAAAAAAGTCGCTGTTTTTAGCTCGCCCGTATGCGACCAGCCTGGCGGCATGAACAGGTAGCGCAACTTGCTTTTAAGTGTGGGCGCATGCACAAAATCAGCCCATAGTAGCCTAAATTCGCCAAAATGTACATCAAGGAAGTGATGCGTATTCACCTCACGCGTGATGCCATAACGTACTGGTTCACTGTCTTTTAGTGGCTGTAAGGTCTTAAAAACCCAGTCCCAAAGCAAGGTGATAGAGCAGTAATTCATGTCCATATAAATCACATTCTGAGCATGATGCGCGCGGTGATAGTTGGGCGTTTGTAAGAACTTTTCCAAGATGCCAAGCCTGCCCTTAACCACGCCATCGCTAATGTGAATCATACTTCCCCAAATCGCATCTACGCCATTCCAAACAATAATAATGATAGGATTTACGCCCAAAAGTGCAGGAAAAAAGCCCAAAAAGAAAGGCATATAAAAAATGCTTTCCAAAAAAGAATGATTAAAGCCCACAAACATATTCATAGATTCGGGGGCATGATGAGGCGAATGTAAACACCACAGTAAGCGGACTTTATGCGCCAAATAATGCTGAAGCCAATAGAAAAACTCGTAAATGACCAGTCCATAAATCCACCAATACCATGTCAAATCGGTTTGAAAAAAGGCAAATTTACTCGCCCAAACCCCAATGATAGCAGTATTGATGCGCCCGTAGGTGCTGGTGATGAGTATAGAAACAGTAATGGTGAAAAGTACCCCCAAAAAAGTGGTGCGATATTCCTTGACTTTTGCTGCTTTCTTACTGAAATGCAAATACAAAAACTCGAAAAGCCCATAAATAAGGGTAGAAAGGAACAAGAGAAGAAGCGTATTCCCTGCTGATAGTTGAAATTGAGCAATTTGCTGTTCCATTGCGCGTATATTTTGTAAGGTGATTTATAGAAATTAAAAATCTTCTAAAATTAGAAAAATAAAGAAAACAAATAGATTTCTTGCAAAAGTATTTGCTTTGATAATTCCAATCATTTGACCTGTATTGGCTCTTTGTAATAAAATTTTTCTTTTTGAACCAATCCATTGACCCAGTGCTGTACGGAAGCCTCTGTGATACGGAAAACTTTGTCATTCAGGTAAGTAAACTCAAATTCCCACTCACTCAACACAACATTTTTGGACAAATCTATTGCCTGATTTAGCAAAGTGCTTTTCACACTTTTGACATTGGCTAAGTTCTTGCGCTCGTGCGCCACACAAAAAGCCTTGCCCTGACGAGGTGCTTGCTCATTTTCCTGCATTTGGGTATCCTCAGCATAAAAGAGGTCAATCGCTTCTGCGTGCTTACCTGCGGTAATCCATTCATTGAGTTGCGCTACTTTTTCTGTTAGATTTATCATTTTTTTATTTTTTTATATGAAATAACTTGCTTAGATAATAATTGCAGTTTGCAAGCCCTTTAGGGCTTAAATGTTGACGGTCCGCCGTTGCGGTAATATAAAGTATTCTCTTGCCTCTACAAGCCTCGTAGAGGCTTAATACGGTTCGCCGCTGCGATTGAGCTCCTACAGAGTTCTAAAATATTGAATACTAACCACTTATTACCAACATAAACCACCTAACGGCGTTTTTAATCTGCAAGATGTCTATGTTTGAAAATCAAGTTTTTGTATTAGAAATCTTGTAAATAAAAAAGTTTCATTGGTTCGCAAACTACAAAATTAGCCGCACTCCTGCTTACTGAAAATGAAATAACTACCACCTTCACCAAAACGAACACAAAGGAAAAAAGACAAAAAGAGTGTAATTTTGTACGAAAAAAACTACTTTTGTAAAAAAATCAATACGCATGAAACTTCTTACCAAGTATTTTTCTTTTGTTTTTATCGTTTTATGGGTAGCTTCGTTGCAAAGCTGTATCACCTTCCAGAGCAAACCCGTAGTTTTGAAAAAGCGTTTTAGCGAAGTGCCTCTGCCGTCAGCACCCGATTACAGCAAGGAAGCAAGCTGGGCGGCACTTCCCACCACAAAAGACCAAGCTGATAGGCTTCCGTCCCCTGAGCTAAAAGATGAACAAGCCACAGCCCCAGTTGATGTTTTCTTTGTATATCCCACCATTTATATCTACCCACCTACCATGCCCAACGAGTGGAACGCGGATATAAATGACGCTGAACTAAACACGAAAATTGACGAGGGGACGATACTAAACCAAGCAAGTGTATTTAATGGAAGTGGGAAAATCTATGCACCGCGCTACCGCCAAGCCCATATTTTTGCCTACTGGACTCCCAACAAAGATGATGCAAAGCAGGCTTTTGATATTGCCTACGAAGACGTAAAAATGGCTTTTGAGTATTATCTCAAAAACTATAATCAGGGCAGACCCATCATCATTGCCGCACATAGCCAAGGCACGCAGCACGCGACCAAGTTGCTCAAAGAATATTTTGATGGAAAACCATTGCAAAAACAACTGGTAGTTGCTTATTTGGTAGGAATGCCTACGCTGGCAACTGATTTTCAGGTGATTAAGCCCTGTGAATCTCCTGAGCAAACAGGCGGATTTATTACCTGGTGTACGTATGCACGCGATTTTTTCCCAAAAACCTACGACCAAAAACTCAAATATTCAGTCAGTGTAAACCCGCTTACGTGGACAGTAGATGAAAACTATGCGCCACGCGAACTGCACAAGGGCGGCGTACTTACTGGATTTAAGCCCTCCAAACCCAAGTCCGTAGATGCCCAAAATCACAAAGGTATGCTTTGGATTAACAAACCCAAGATTCCTGGACGTGCATTTCTACGGGTAAAGAATTGGCACATAGCTGATTACAATTTGTTTTACCTCAATATCAGAGAAAATATCAAAACAAGGGTAGAAACATTTATGAAAAATTATCAATCCAATAAGTAATTAAGTAGTTATGAGTTAGTAGTTATGAGTTAGTATAAATATTTGATAATCAATTTTTTATACGAATATTTTTAATGTAAACTAACTTTGTGTAGCTAACTTATAAACAATCATTTCAGCAGTTCTATCAAACTTTCCAGCCCCATGCCTCGCGAGCCTTTGATGAGCAAGTAGCTGTCTTTGAATGGATTAGCTTGTAAATAGGTCTGGAGAGTTTCTTTGTTTTCAAAAAAATATAATTTATCATTTGTATTTTGCAAACGCATATTTCGATTTGCTTCATCAAAGATTTTCCCACAAAAAATAGCTTTGTCAAATTTCATTTCCTCCACAATTTGTATTATTTCAAGATGTTTCTCCATAGCATAGCTCCCTAACTCGAACATATCACCCAGAATAACGATTTTGTGTTTTGCAGGCATTTTATCAAAGTTTTCTAAGGCGGCTTTCATGCTCGACGGGTTGGCATTATATGCGTCCAAAATTAGTGTATTTTGCTCACCCTTAATGACTTGTGAACGGTTATTGGTAGGTGTATAGTTGGCAATAGCTTCGTGCGCTTTGTTCATATCTACGCCAAAATATTTGCCAATACAGAGTGCAGAAAGAATATTGTCAAAATTGTATGCTCCTAAGAGTTTTGTTTCTATTTTTTTGCCTTTTTCACTTTCATAAATAATGTAAGGTGAGGCACTTAGCATCTGCAAATTCAGAAAACTATCAGGCAAGCCATAATAGATAACTTTGGTCTGGTCATTTCTTTCAAAACGCTTTCCCATATTTGCCAAAATAGAATTATTTTGATTGACAAAGGCTGTCCCTCCTTTTTTTAACAAATGGTCGTAAAGCTCACTTTTGGCGCGTAGTACGCCTTCAAAGCTCCCAAAACCTTCCAAGTGCGCCAGCCCAATGTTGGTGATTAAGCCAAAGTTAGGCTCGGCAATGGCGCACAGTTCCTGAATATCTCCCACGTGATTTGCGCCCATTTCTACAATCGCAATTTCGGTTAGTAGATTGATTTCCAGCAAAGTAAGCGGAACGCCAATGTGGTTATTTAAGTTTCCTCGCGTGGCTTTGGCGTTAAGTTTGGTGGATAGCACTGCATTGACCAGTTCTTTGGTGGTAGTTTTTCCATTTGTACCTGTAATTGCCAAAAAAGGAAGCTGAAAAGTGTTTCTATGAAAGTGAGCCAACTCTTGCAAGGCACGCAGCGCATCAGGAACAAGCAAAAACTGCTCAGAAGTTTTAAAAATTTCTTCATCAATGACCGCAAACTTTGCGCCCTTGTCTAAGGCTTGCTGGGCAAACTGGTTGCCGTTAAAATGTTCGCCTTTGAGGGCAAAAAACAGAGAATCAGCCTTTATTTGGCGTGTATCAGTACTAATGCCCGCGCATTGGAGAAAATAGGCATAAAGTTGGGCTATTGTGGGCGTTTGATATTTCATGTAAAAATGGACTATCCTAAAAATAAATGACTTAAATAAAGTTACGAATTTGAAAAGTAAAATTTGATTTTGCAACTTTGCAGTTCAATTAACAATCATCAATGATAGATAAGTAGTTATGAGTTATGAGTTATAAATTATGAATTAACACAAAATATTGATAACCAATATTTTAAATGGTAATTACAATAATCATAAAGAAGCTCATTAGCTGATAACTGCTTACTGATAACTGTTTACCAATAACTGTTTACTGATAAAAAAATGGCAACAAAAACGATAAAAAATAGTCCTGCGATTAACATTGCAAAAACGCCCACCTCTGAGCCAGCTAAGAAATCGGCAGTTGCTCAAACGCCTAATTTTGCTTTCACCAAAGAAAATTACCGATTGATGTTGGTAGGCATTGGCGCGATATTGATGGGTTTTTTCATCATGTCGCTGGACAAAGAGCCTCATGGTTTTGGTTTTTTGGGGCTGACATTGGGTCCGATTATAGTAGTAGCAGGTTTTATCTTCGAGTTTTTTGCTATCTTTTATAAAGCAAAAAAAGTTTAAGGTTTAAGGTTCAAAGTTCAAAGTTTAAGGTTTAAGGTTTAAGGTTTAAAGTTTAAGGTTCAAAGTTTAAGGTTTAAAGTTCAAAGTTTAAAGTTTAAAGTTTAAAGTTTAAGGTTTAAGGTTTAAGGTTTAAACATTTATAATTCATCATTTATAATTCATAAATTCATCATTTAGCATGGCATATTTATTCACTTCTGAATCCGTATCTGAGGGACACCCTGACAAGATAGCTGACCAAATCTCTGACGCAATCTTAGATGCGATGCTTACCCAAGACCCAGACTCACGCGTGGCTTGTGAAACCTTAGTAACAACGGGTTTGGCGACGCTGGCGGGCGAAATCACCACGAAAGCATACGTGGAAATCCCTGACGTAGTGAGGGAAACCATCAAAAAAATTGGCTACAATAGCGACTTATATCGCTTTGATGCAGAGTCTTGTGGCGTGGTCGTGGCACTGCATAGCCAATCACCTGATATCGCAATGGGCGTAGATGAAACAGGCGGCAAAGAGCAAGGCGCAGGCGACCAAGGCATGATGTTTGGCTATGCCATCACCGAAACGCCCGAATTGATGCCCATGGCACTGGCGTTTTCGCATCGCTTGGTCAAAGAGTTGGCGAATATTCGCAAAAACGAATCTGCCCTGATGCCTTACCTCCGTCCTGATGCCAAAGCCCAAGTTACCATCGAGTATGATGAAAACAATAAGCCTTTGCGCGTGCATACGATAGTCGTTTCTACACAACATGACGACTTTGATGTGGACGAAAAAATGTTGAAAAAAATTAATGAAGATGTCAAAAATATCATTATTCCAAGGGTGATTCCTGCTAATTTGATTGACAAAGACACGATTTATCACATTAACCCCACAGGCAAATTTGTGATTGGTGGACCACATGGAGATTCGGGGCTGACAGGGCGCAAAATTATTGTGGATACTTACGGAGGCAAGGGCGCACATGGTGGCGGTGCTTTTTCAGGCAAAGACCCTTCCAAAGTGGATAGAAGCGCGGCTTATGCGGCACGCCATATCGCCAAAAATATGGT
>JAAFJS010000287.1 GCA_013298985.1 Cytophagales bacterium | reverse complement strand
ACCCCAAATCATCAATTTTGAAAGAAAAAGGATGGCTGCGCCTCCGATTGCTTACGATGCAGCCTCTTTCTTCATCGTGCCAGCCACCGCCTTTGAAAATGCGATAGGAACCATACACTTCCTCATCATAAATATCCGAACACCATTCCCAAACGTTGCCTAACATATCATAAAGTCCCCAAAGATTGGGTTCTTTCAAGCCGACTGCGTGTGTTGTTCCGTCCGAATTAGCTCTATACCAGCCTATTATGTCTAATACTTCATACCTGATGCTTTTTGTGCCAGCCCTACAAGCGTACTCCCACTCTGCCTCTGTCGGTAGGCGAAATCCATCTGCTTTTGTATCAAAAGCAACTAACTCATTATCTATTGAATAACAAGGCATTAGCCCTTTTTTATTAGATAATAAATTGCAAAATAAAATCGCTTCTTTCCACGTAACCGTTTCCACAGGGAGTTTATTTCCTTTGAAAGTGCTGGGCGATTCCTTTGTAACCTCAAAATACAACTCCTGAGTTACAGGAAACTTTGCAAGCAGAAAAGGAGCTATTTCCACCTCCCATTGCAACTTTTTTCTGTCATCTCTCATCTCTATTTTTCCACTCGGAATTTCTACCATTTGCGCTTCCATGCTTAAAATCAATGGGTTAGGTTATGTTAAAGTATCAAACTGTTAAGTAGTTCAACAAAAATAAAGGTATTTTGTATTATCATAGTCCCGTTAGGGACATACGCTTTTCGGATTGCCGAAGCAGTAGAAATCAATAAAGAGCAATGGATAAAAGTCCCGTTAGGGACATAACTTGTTCATATACAAATATTTGTGCCGTCCCTAACGGGACTTATTGAAATATTATTTATCTTAATTTTCTACAAAGCGGTCATGCCTAACGGCATTAAATAACATAACTCTTATTTTTGTTGATGTACTTAAAGGAAATAAAGGTCTTTTACAACTTCGCCAATTCTGCGATTGCTTTCTTTTGCTTCACAAAAAACTCCACCGTTTCGCCAATCACGATAATCGCAGGCGCACCGATTTCCTCTTGTTTTGCCAAGCGCACGAGGTCTTGTACCCTTCCCGATACTACTTTTTCGTTAGGGAGCGTTCCGTTTTGGACTATCACCGCAGGGAGGTCGCCCTTTGCGTTTTCCTGATAAGTCGCTACGATTTTTTCCAATTTGTGCAATCCCATTAATATTATCACAGTTTCATTAGATTTAACGATGTCGTGGAGGTCTTGATTGAGTTCGTTATCAGAGGTTGTAGCGGTCATTACTCGAAAACCTCTGCTGATATTGCGTTGAGTCAGCGGGATTTGCAACTGTGAAGTGATAGCGGTGGCAGACGAAAGCCCTGGCACCACCTCCACAGGAATCCCAAAACTTTCCGCCGCTTCTATTTCTTCGCTTGCCCTCCCAAATACGAAGGGGTCGCCACCTTTGAGCCTGACTACGTGTCCGTATTGGAAGGCGTGCGAAACAATAATCTGATTGATTTCTTCTTGTTTAAAAGACTGATAACCAGCACGCTTACCTACAAAAAGTTTGATGGCTCGCTGTGGCGCATAAATCAACAATTCGTCATCAATGAGCGCATCATAAAGCACCACATCTGCATCTGCAATCGCTTTGAGTCCTTTGACTGTGATTAAATCTGGGTCGCCAGGACCCGCACCTACAAGGGTTAATTTTGGAGCTACTTTCATGTTATTAATTCTTTGTTTGTTAGATATTTCTTGTTTGAAACGGTTTGAACGGTTCGCCGTTGCGATTGTTTGAAATAGTTTGATAGTTGTTTGTTGTTGATTGTTAGTTGTTTTTTTAATAGTTGTATAGTTAAATAGATAAATAGTTAGTTGTTTGAAACGGTTTGAAATGGTTAATTATGAATTAATTAGTCATTTTTCATTTGTAATTAGTAATTCCAGATTTTGTATCCATTCCAGATTCCTCATTTACTCCTGTATTCCCTTGCTTTTCCCAAAAATGCCTTTGTCGTTTTGATGTAATTGCTTACAAATGAATAGCTTGGTATATTTTCGGAAACTTGTAAAGCTATGGATGAGAACGTTGTATTTGAACCATTGACAACGTTTTCAACGCTTGTCAAGGTTATTTTCCCTGTCTGCACAAACTCTCTGTCAAAGCCGTCAATGATACTTTGGTGCGAATTGGTTTTGGCTTCTATGCTGATAAGCAGTGCTTTGGCGGTGTAAATCAATGCGTTATAGGCATGATATGCGGCATCAGCAAGTTGCCCTGCATCAAGCGTAAGTTCCGCAGTATCAATCTTTTCCTCTACTTCTACAAATAGCGTCGCAATCAAATCAATAATGACTCCCGCACACTCGCCCACGCCTACTGCTTTTTGATAAGCGTCTTCATTTCCCCAGTCAATCAGTTCCTCGTCAGTTACGTTTGTGGTATCTGCAAAAGGGGCTAAAAGTGTGAAAAAATACTTCTTTCCTTGCCTTTGGAAATAGTCATTGTAAAGCTCGTTTTCAAGTTTATTTGCTTGATAATCATTAAGTAAGGCTCGCAAAGCATCAGGCGTTCGGCGACTTAGGATTTTCAGCGTTTTTTCTGCAAATTGCCCTTCTCCATTTGCCAAAACTCCACCGCCCAAAACTACTTGGAAGGCTGGTGCAACCGCTTTCCCAATATTGGTGGACATTCCCTGAAAGCCAATATTGCCAATCAGGTGCTGCCCGCAACCGTTCATACAGCCACTAATTTTGATGTTTAGGTTGCGATTGGTCGCCAATGCTGGGTATTCTTTTTGTAAGATATTTTCCAAAACTTCTGCCAAACCCATGCTGCTTGCTACGCCCAAGTTGCACGTAACTGTCCCAGGGCAAGTGGTAACGTCAAAAGTGGTTTCAAAGCCTACATTTGCCAAACCTATTTCGTCTAAGTAGTTGAAAATGAAGGGCAAATTAGCCTCTGGCACAAAGCGTAATAGCAAGTTTTGACTTTGCGTAACTCTGAGGTCGTTGCCTGTGTAGATGTCAGCAATGTGGGCAAGTTTGCGGGCAAGGGAAGTGTGCAAATTTCCTTGCGTAACTTTCACACCCACAGCGTAATAGCCGACTTGCTTTTGGCGAAAAGTATTGGTGGTTTTCCAAAGGGCGTACTTGCCTTCCTTGCCTGCGTCTATGCTTTCGGTACGAATGGCAATATCTGATAATTCATTGTTTGTCAAACGATTGTCAGCGTTTTCAACGACTGACAACGTTTGATTTAGTAGCGTTTTTTGTTCTTTTTCTACTAATTTGAGAAACTCATCTTGTCCTAACTCCTTGATTAAGAACTTCAAACGGGCTTGCATACGCTTGTTTCTTTCGCCATATCTATCAAAAACTCTCAATGCCGCTTCGGTGAATGGAATCAATAAATCTTCGTCTAAAAACTCAAAAGCGGTGAACGCATGAACTGGTTGTTGCCCTAAACCACCACCGATTACGACTTTGAAGCCCTTGATTTTCTTGCCGTTGCGAATCTGAATTTTAGGGATAAAACCAAAGTCGTGCATGAAAACAAAAGCTGAATCTGCTTCGCTGGACGAAAAAGCAATCTTGATTTTGCGCCCCATGTCCCCGCAAACAGGGTTTCTCAAAAAATACTCGAACATAAACTGAGCATACGGACTTACATCAAAAGGCTCGTAGTAATCCACGCCTGCAAAAGGTGAGGCGGTGATATTGCGAACGGTATTGCCACAGGCTTCACGAATCGTGATTTCATCTTGCTCTAACTCTGCCCAAAGCTGCGGCGTTACATCTAAGCTAACGTGGTGAATCTGAATGTCTTGGCGTGTAGTCAGGTGCAAAATTCCATTGGTGTAGGTATCTGCTACATCAGACACTCTGAATAGCTTTTGGGAGGTGATTTTGCCTTGCGGAAACTTGATGCGAATCATCTGCACGCCTTGCTGCCTCTGCCCGTAAATGCCTCTGACTAAGCGCAAACTGCGAAATTTGTCGTCATCTATTTTGCCTTCTCTGTAAAGCCTGATTTGTTTTTCTAACTTGATAATGTCCTGCTCTACAATCGGGTTTTCTAATTCTAATTCTGTTCTAAAACTTTGCATATCAATTTCTATTTGTTTGAGATAGTTTGAATTTATTTGAACGGTTCGCCGTAGCGATGGGTTAATGTTGTTTTTTCTCTTTCTCTGTATTTATTGATTTGGTTTTTTGAAAGAAAAATTTGATAAAAACTGCCTTTGTTGAACCTGTTTTTCCTAAAATTTTGCATGAACACGCTAAAACGCATTGCAAAGGCGAATCAATCCAATGATTTGGCAAGGAAAACAACAAGAAATGAGAACTGATACCGAAAAGGTAACAATGGGAACTTATCTATACGCTATCTGACAAGGGTTTTGGCAAAAAATAGGCAAGATAAATGGGCTGATTAGCAGCAACAGCAACAACAGCAGGAAGAGGGCATCATCTGGGCAGATGAGGAGTATAAGAAACTGATACTTTGAGGCTTGTGAAAACTGCGAGCTTGTGCAATAAACGGTTTTGTGTTCATGATGATTTTAAAATTTATATTTCCCAAAAATTATTTTAGGACAGGAATTAGCACCTTTCTACATGGAGGTTGCTAAAAGTTCTCAGAGCCTGTTCTCTCCCTTTTTCTCTATAAATTTGTTTTGTAGGAAACACAAACAAAATGTGAGTTATTTTGTAGGCTATTACAATAACAAATGAGTAATGCAAAATTAGAGAGTGTTTTTTAGAAAAACAAAAAAAATACGCAGTTTTTTTATCAAATTTTCTTAAAATGATTCTCTTTGGACAAAATGATTTGAAATACACGCTTACAGAAATCGCAACAAAAACCTACCAAAGCATAGAAAGTTTGCAAACCTATATTTTAATTTATATATTGCAAACAAATACTTTATCATTTTAATAAAAAATATTTTATAAAATTTACTTTAGAATATAGGAAAATGAAAACAACACAACTCCCTCATAAAGAGGAAATTAGTCGTAGAGATTTTTTACAAAAAGCAGGGCTTACTGTCGCAAGTGGCGTACTGTTTCCATCACTTTCTACTTTTGGGAAGCCCAAAGCAAAAATGCGTGTTGCCATGGTAGGCACAGGCTCGCGAGGCGTAGGTATGTGGGGAAAAGATGTGATGAAGTCTTATAGTGATGTAGTCGAGTTTGTTGGGCTTTGCGACATCAACGAAGGCAGAGTAAACACTGTAAAAGCGGGTTTGGGACTTTCCTGTCCTACTTTTACAGATTTTGAGAAAATGATGAAAGAGGTAAAGCCTGATTCTCTGATAGTTACGACTGTAGATGCCACTCACCACGAGTTTATTATCAAAGGAATGGAAATGGGGGCAAATATTATCACAGAGAAACCCATGACTACTGACGAGCAAAAATGTCAAGCAATTCTTGATGCAGAAAAGCGTACAGGCAAAAAAGTAACGGTTACATTTAACTATCGATATTCACCGCAACGCCAAAAGATGTACGAACTACTTAGAAGTGAGGTCATTGGGAAAATAACTTCTGTGGACTTTCATTGGTACTTAGACGTTCGTCATGGCGCAGATTATTTCAGACGCTGGCATAGACTCAAAGAAAAGGGCGGAACACTCTTTGTCCATAAATCAACGCATCACTTTGACCTGCTCAACTGGTGGTTAGACTCTGAGCCAGAAGAAGTTTTCGGTTATGGTTCGCTCGATTTTTATGGCAAAAATGGTGCTTTCCGAAGCACAAACTGTCGCCCTTGCCCACACAAAAACCAATGCAAATTCCACTGGGACATGACCAAAAACAAGGAACTAATGGCACTCTACGCTGCTAATGAGCAGTATGATGGCTATTTGCGCGATGGCTGTGTTTTCAAGGAAGACATCAATATTTACGACAAGATGGCAGCACAAATCAAATATGCCAATGGTGTACAAGTTAGCTATTCTCTGACGACTTATTCTCCGTATGAGGGTTACAGAATAGCATTTAATGGGACAGAAGGGCGATTGGAAGCATGGATTCAGGAAAGTCAGTCCGTAGATATGAAAGAGTATGATGAGCTAAATCTTTGGACGAGTTTTGGAGGGCTGCAAACTATCAAAATCCCTCATTCAGAGGGACATGGCGGCGGTGATGAGCGACTCAAAGACAAGATTTTCCGCTATCCAAATGCGCCCGACCCTTACAGGCAGTCCGCAGGTACGCGCGATGGCGCAATGTCTGTTTTGGTAGGCGTTGCTGCCCGTAAAAGTGCAGAAACTGGCAAACCTATCAAGATTGCTGACTTGACAGAGTTGAAGCCAGTAGTCAAAAGAACTTAATGCACACTTCGCCCTTTTTGGTCAAAAGAAAACCTGTCAGGTAGGCTGTTCAGAATTCACCTATTTTTTCCATCAAAAATAGGTGAATTTTTCTCTTTTTTGGGTGGTTTTTTTAGGTCTTTTCCCTTGATAGTTTCTAAGGCTTTTCGTACTTCTGAACTTTGGTATTGTCCCCCAATCGAGGCTAAGGTCAAGATAAAAGAACTTAAAGCAGGGCTGTTCTTGGGTAGTTTTTGTTTCAACTTACCGAAAGCACTCTCTATCACGTCAGAACA
>JAAFJS010000286.1 GCA_013298985.1 Cytophagales bacterium | reverse complement strand
TTCCAAAACTACTGACGATATTTGCAACGATGGTAGGTTCAGAAGAACCTCATAAACGCTCAAGTTTTCCATGCACAAAGATAGGGCTTTTATCCGACTCCACAAAAATTGTCAGACAACCCTTTTTCTTTAATTGTATGTATCAATTTTTGTTGCTCGACAACAGGCAACTGCAACGCTAAATTTAATAGCTGTTCATAACTTAATTGAATATTGAATTGATAATCCATTTTATTTTCTGTTTATACAAATTTACAAAATTATTGTGAATTTACAAAAAACTGCCCTAAAAAGCAAAAAAAGGAATAGTTTTGAAGGCACAGCAAACGAGCATTAAAAAGGCTATGCTAAATAGGGCGCACTTACAAATAGCAAGTTTGCAAGTATCTAATTAATTGATATTCATGCTTTTGCGAAGCCCCATTTCCAGTCCGCGCAGTTCTGCCAGCCCGCGCAACCTACCAATGGCGGAATAGCCTGCGTTGGTTTTTTTCTTGAGGTCGTCCAGCATTTTATGCCCATGGTCGGGGCGGAAGGGGAGGCGCAAGTCTTTTCGTCCTTCTTCTTTGCGTCTTTTTTGCTCCAAAAGTAGATTTTTCATCACTTCGTACATATCCACATTGCCTTCTAAGTGATTTGCCTCGTAGAAATTGCCTTCTTCATCTCTTTGGGTACTACGAAGGTGAACAAAATGGATTCGATTCCCCAGCCTCTGCACCATGCCCGCCAAGTCGTTGTCTGCACGCACACCAAAAGAGCCTGTACATATCGTAAAGCCATTATGCACATTATCAGCCGCTTGCAAAAGCATTTTTACATCGTTTTCAGTGCTAACAACTCTGGGCAAGCCTAAAATAGGAAATGGAGGGTCGTCAGGGTGAATTGCCAACCTCACGCCTGCGCTGGCGGCGGTGGGCGTGATTTCTTGGAGAAAGAAATAGAGATTTTCTCTTAGTTTTTTTTCATCAATGTATTTATAGGTATCCAACACCGCTTGGAATTGTGCCAAAGTATAGCTTTCCTCTGAGCCAGGAAGTCCTGCAATGATGTTTCGTTGAAGTTTTAGCAAATCTTCTTCGCTGGCAAGTTCCATGTATTTTTGCGCTTTGGCGATTTGCTGTTCGCTATATTCCTTTGGGGCGTTGGGTCTTTTGAGCAAAAATAAATCAAAAGCGGCAAAGGCTGTTGCCTCAAACCGCAGGGCAGTAGAGCCGTCGGGTAGGGTAAAATCCAAATCAGTGCGTGTCCAGTCCAGCACAGGCATAAAATTATAGCAAACAGTATCGATGCCGCATTTGCTCAGATTGACAATGCTTTCCTTGTAGTTTTCAATGAGTTGCGTGTAATTTTCGGACTGCGTTTTGATGTTTTCATGGACAGGAATACTCTCCACCACCGACCAAGAAAGCCCTGCACGCTCAATGGTCTGTTTTCTTTTCAAAATTTCTTCGACTGTCCATGTTTTTCCGTTGGGGACATGATGAAGTGCCGTTACGATACCTGTTGCGCCCGCCTGTGCGATGTCCGAGAGGCTAACTGGGTCATTTTCGCCAAACCAACGCCATGTTTGTTCTAATGCCATTTTATTTTTATTAGGAAACTTTTAATCCAATAATAAGCATATCATCAATTTGTTCATATCCTCTTATCCACTCGTCCATCGTATGCTCGATGATTCGTTTTTGCTCATTCATGGGTTTGTGGGCATTTTCTTGCAAAAGTGCAAAGAGATTATTGGTCATAAACTTCCTGCCCTGCTCGCCGCCAAATTGGTCGTGATAGCCGTCAGTAAACATATAAATATTGGTAGGAGTCTGAATATCAAAGGTATGCTTGGAGAAAGAACGTTTTTCTTCTTTTTGCAACCCGCCAATCGGCATCTTGTCCGCCTTTATTTGTTGTAAAAGACTATTTTGATAAATAAATAAAGGATTCTTTGCGCCGCTATATTCTAAGGTATTATTCAGTCTATCTACCACGCAGAGTGCCAAATCCATGCCATCGCGGTTTTCAGTTTCCTCTTGTTTGAGTGAAAGTCTGATGCCTTCGTGCAGGTGGTTCAGGATTTCGTCAGAGGCGGTGATGTTGTTTTCATTGACGACCTGCGAAAGCGTAGAGAATCCAATCATACTCATAAACGCACCTGGCACGCCATGCCCAGTACAGTCTGCGGCAGTAATAATAATTTTGCCATTGCGTTCGGAAAACCAATAAAAATCGCCACTGACAATATCGCGTGGGCGATAGAAAATAAAATATTCGGGAAATAGAGAGGTCAGCTTGTTTTCATACGGCAACATTGCGTCTTGGATTCGGCGCGCATAGCGAATACTGCTTTCGATATTTTCTTTTTGTTTACTCAGTTCGTCCCTGTGTTTTTCAATTTGTTTGTGGGCAAACTGGACTTGAGAAACCGTATTGGTAAGCTGCGTATTAGTATCAAAAAGTTTTTGATAGGCATCGGCAACTTCATCAGATTTCTGTTGGATAATGTCTGTTTTTTCCTGTAATTGTTTGAGGGTAACACTCAATTCCTCATTGACTTCGCTCAGGCTTTTATTTGCTGTAGCCAGTTCTTGGGTGCGTGCCGTAACCTTCCCTGCCAATACTTCTTTTTCTTTTTCAATAGCATGGAGTCGCCACCTGACGAATCCCCAAAATGAGCCAACCAAAAGAAAGGCATAAACAAAATACGCGAAACTGGTTCTGTACCAAGGCGGTAAAATCGTAAAACTATAAGAAGCCTCTTGGCTTATTTTGCCGTACACGTCTTTGGTGCGTACGCGGTATTTGTATGTGCCTTCGGGCAGGTTGGTGTATTCTTTAGTGTTATCCTCCGCCCACATAGACCAGCCTTTGTCAAAGTTTTCCATATAACTTTGGAATAAATTGACGTTTTCTTCATTGTAGGAAACCGAAGCGGCTCTGAAGCGCAGCGAATTGTATTTGTAAGGCAAGGTCGGGGTCAGCAAAGCCGACTGCTCCAAGGAGTTTACAGAATCTGCATCAAAATAAGTCCCTTGGAAAATCAGCGAATCTTGGGCGATGGATACTTCTTTGATAAGTGCTGTAAAATTGAAATCGAGTTTTGTTTTTTCACCACTTTCGTAGCGATAAATGCCCTCTACATCACTCAGCCAAACCACATTTTTTTCTTCTGCAAAAATGTACTGAATATCCTGCAAATCGTTCAATCGAGCCAGCACTTTGGGTTGATACCTATATTTACCATCTACCATTTTGCTCATCAGACAAATTTCACCTTCATTGATGTTAGAAAAAAACCAAAGGTTATTTTTGTCGTCCAGTGTAGGGAAACGTACACTATATTTTCCCTTGTTAAACGGCTCGTCAAAGGCGTGGTCAATTTGGAATTTATTAAACTGTTTGTCGTATTTGTAAACGCCCTGCTCGGTTCCCACCCTAATTTCTCCATTCAGCACAAACAAATGATTGGCACTAAACGAGGGAAGCCCCTGCTTAGTTCCATAGCTTTCCAAGTAAGGATTTAAGCTAAAAAAGTCGCCAAATTTGACCTTGATTACGCCTTTGTTTTGTGTCCCAAGCCACAAATTGCCTTCGTCGTCTTCTTTGATAAAGCGAATTTCTTCGCGTATGCCTTCCAGTTTGCCGCTATCCACCCATTCGCTACCTACCTTCACCAAAGAGCGCACGCTGTACGCCGAGCCTACAAAAATGCGATTGGGGTCTTTGGCAGAGCGCACCAAACAAAAAGTCTGAGGGTTTACCGAACCAATGGAGGTCAGTGTTTCCCCTTTCAAGGATTTCAGCCCCGCAAAAGTAGCGATAATCAGCTCGTCATCAAAAGGCAACAAACCCCAGCAATCTACTGAAATATCTTTGTTTTTCCTGAACTCTGCTTCGCTAAAATTTTTGGTTAAGTTTCTGGATTTCAGCACGTAAAGCCCGTTCATGCTCGCAATATAAATCTCGCCTTTGTGCTTGGCAACTGAATTGACTGCACCACTAATTTTGTGGTAACGTTCATTAAAAATAGACAAGGGCGAAGGATATTCTAAACGCGAAATGCCATGGTAAGCTCCCAGCCAAATGCCACCCTGACCGTCGGGGCAGAGAGAAATCACAAAATCATCAGCTAATCCATTTCTTTTGTTGAACAGATGCAAAATTTTTCCCTTCATATCCACCACCACCAAGCCAATGCCCAGCGTGGCAAGCGCGATTTTATCTTCGTCCAGAATGATGGCATTATAAATCCTAAATTCTTTGAGGAAAGGGTCTGCGTCAGTCTTAAAAGGTGTAACATTTCCGTCTTTGTCCAACACAAAAAGTCCATCACCATCTATGCAGAGCAACATTTGGTCTTTTCCGAAAGGCAATACTTGGGCTATCAGCGTATTACTGAAGCGTTCTGTGCCTTTGACCTGTTCTAATTTTCCATTCACCAATTCCACCAACCCAAAGGCATTTTGCTGCACATAATATCTTCCCCTCACGCCATAGCCAAAGGTAAAAGAAGTTTTGGGAGGAATAATGGTAATTTTGCTATCTTTATAAATAAAAAGTTTTTCGTCTGTTTGAAAAATAACGCCCTCATTTACACTTTGGATAGACCAAACTTGCTCAAAGTGATTTTTTTGGAAATCTATCAAGTTTGTCAAACTTTGGTATTGTAGCAATCCTGTGGAGTCAGGCTTCAAAATACCAAAAGTGCGTACCCCGCCTGCGTAAATATGTCCTTTTGCATCAATCGCAAGAGAAAGCACAGAAGAATTATTGGTGGTTTTTATCAGTCGCCAATCCACGCCGTTAAACTCCAAAATTCCCTTGTCATTGCCAAAGTACATTACGCCTCGTTTGTCTTGGACTACTGCCCAGTTTGCCAGCCCTGCGCGGTAATCTTTGGGGAAGAAATTGCGAATGAAGGGCATACCAATCTGATTAGGTTCAGCTACCTGACCTTTGGAAAGTGTTGATAAAGAAATAATTAGAGAAACAACTAAAAAGAGTTTATAGCTTTTCATTTGGCTTTTATCAGATAAACAAAGAAAATTGGCGTAGGGTAAAATGTTCGCAACCGCTAAATTAATAAAATAAACTTATCCTATTCCAAAATAAGTACCAAAATCTAAGAAATCTTACAAAAAAATATAGTACCCGCAGGAGGAAAAGTTAAAATTACTCATTCGCCGCAATTTTTAAGTAAAAATTAAGAATCAAAAATGCAAATTTGTTAAAGATATTTGGTTAAAGAGTTTAATACCTCATTGATTTATGTTTCACGCTTACGAAATTGCTGATTTCTTCGAATCCTCGACTGCAAAACAGCACTTCCATATCAATCGTTTGGAAGAAATGCCTCCTTTGCCTCCAAAAATCAAAAGTCCTCACAAACACTTGTTTTATGAATTTTTTGTATCTTTGTGGAAAGAAAAATAGCAAGAAATCTATGTCAAAAAAGCTAATCCGTTTTGATTGGGCAATGAAAAAGTTGCTTCGCCACAAAGCAAACTTCGACATTTTAGAGGGCTTTCTAAGCGAGTTGCTTCGCTTTGATGTGTTGATTGAGAGCATTTTGGAAAGTGAAAGCAACAAGGAGGAGGAATACGACAAGTTTAACAGGGTAGATATTTTGGTAAAGTCCCAAAGTGGTGAATTGATGTTAGTAGAAGTACAAAATGATTCGGAGGTTGACTACTTTCAGCGAATGTTATATGGTGTTTCTAAGTTAGTTACACAGTATATCAAAGAAGGAGAGCCTTACGGAACCATCAAAAAAATCTATTCTGTCAATATTGTTTACTTTGGGCTTGGGCAAGGCAAAGATTACGTGTATGAGTACAAAGGCGATTTTGTAGGCTTACACGAACATGATATTTTAATACCTACACTTTTACAACAACAGGAATACAAAATAGAAAAAATAGCGGATATTTTCCCCAAATATTACCTATTGAAAGTTAATAATTTCAATAAAGTGGCAGAAAGTACCCTTGATGAATGGGTTTACTTTTTGAAAAACAGTGAAGTAAAGGATAATTTTAAGGCAAAAGGCTTGGACAAGGCAAAGAAAAAATTGACTTATGAAAAACTCTCCAAAACAGACCGAAGTATTTATGACAAATTCCAAGAAAATATCATCATAGAAAAAAGCGTTCAATATACCGCCAAGCAAGAAAATACAATAGAAATTGCTAAAAATCTTATTAACTTAGGTGCTGATAATGATTTTATTAGCAAAGCAACGGGCTTAACCTCCACCCAAATAGACAAACTAAGAACTGAAAACTAAAATCCCAAGCTGCCTTTTTTATATTTTCACTATACTTTGCTGATACAAGGCAGGGGGTTGCGCCTTTTGGGAATGAAATAGGAATGAAGTTTTGGTTTTCCAATCTTATATTTCTAATTCATAACTTACTGATTAACAATGTACAATGATTGTAAGTCAAAAGACCTGCAAGAGTGAAAAGTATTTTACTGATAACCAATTTTCAATAACAACTCCAATACTTGCTCTTTGGTCAATTTAGTTTTGAGATTGCTTAACCTAATCTCAAATTCATCTTTTAATTTTTTTGAAAGCAAATTTTTAGTGTAAACATGGGAAAATTGAGCTAAATCTTCTATTTCTAAAATTTCCGTACCACTTAATTTGCATCTCTTATCTAATTGTCCCCTAAAATCTAATTGACAATTATTTACTTCTACTTTGGCAGTCTGTATTTTTACTTATTGAGTTTTCATTTTGGTTTCAAGTCATTGTAAATCACTGATTTACTATCATTTTGGAGTTTTTCTATATCTTTCTATGTCTGCTTTCCTT
>JAAFJS010000285.1 GCA_013298985.1 Cytophagales bacterium | reverse complement strand
CCTACAGAATAAAACGAATCTCAAACAAGGCGACCGCGTGGCTATCCAGATGCCTAATATGATACAGTACATCGTGGCAATGTTTGGCATACTGCGCGCTGGAATGGTCGTAGTCAATACCAATCCTCTCTACACACCGCGAGAAATGGAACACCAATTTAATGATTCGGGCGCAAAAGCAATCGTTATCTTGGCTAATTTTGCCTCTTTGTTGGAACACGTTTTGCCCAAAACGCCGAAGTTAGAAACCGTAATCATTACCGAAATTGGAGATATGATGTCAGGTATTAAGCGCACCCTGACCAATGTGGTAGTCAAACACGTCAAGAAAATGGTGCCAGCCTACAAAATAGCCAAATCAGTAGCTTTTCGCGATGTATTAAGTGCAGGCAAAGGGCTTACTTATACCAAAGCAGCCATTCAAAGCAAAGACATGGCGTTTTTGCAATATACAGGTGGTACTACGGGGGTTTCCAAAGGAGCTATTTTGACACATAGAAACGTGATTGCCAATGTGTTGCAAATGAGGGCGTGGATGAGTACGGTGCTGGAAGAAGGAAAAGAACTCATTGTTACGGCACTGCCTTTGTATCATATTTTTTCACTTTCGGTGAATTGTTTTTCTTTCTTTGCCAATGGCAATGCTAACTTGCTCATTACCAACCCCAGAGATATGAAAGCATTTATTGGGGATTTGAAAAAATATCCTTTTACCGCTATTAGTGGTGTAAATACGCTTTACAATGGACTCCTGAACCAGCCTGACTTTGCGAGTGTGGATTTTTCTCACCTCAAAATAGCGGTGGGTGGCGCGATGGCGGTGCAAAGTGTAGTGGCTGAAAAATGGAAAAAATTGACAGGTGTGCCTCTTTCCGAAGGTTATGGATTGACGGAAAGCTCGCCTGTGCTGTGCAGTAACCCTTTGAACCGCACCGAAAGAATAGGAACGATTGGCGTGCCTGTGCCTTCGACAGAAATCAAAATCGTTACTGATGATAATGTAGAGGCTTCCTTTGGCGAAAGGGGCGAAATCTGGGCAGCAGGACCTCAAATCATGGCGGGCTACTGGGAACGCCCCGATGAAACGGACAAAGTAATTGCAGAGTGGAACGGCAAACGCTGGCTCAAAACAGGAGATATTGGGATTGCGATGGATGGTGGTTTCTTCAAAATCGTAGATAGAAAGAAAGACATGATTCTCGTTTCTGGCTTTAATGTTTACCCAAATGAAGTCGAGGACGTAGTCGCGATGCACCCCAAAGTGCTGGAAGTGGCGGCAATCGGTGTGCCTGACGACAAATCTACAGAAGCCGTCAAAATATTTGTGGTCAAAAGAGATGAATCGCTGACCGAAGCAGAACTTCGCGAGTATTGCAAGGAGCAACTCACTGGTTATAAGCTACCTAAGCACATAGAGTTCCGCAAAGACCTGCCAAAAACAAACGTAGGAAAAATATTGAGAAGGGCATTAAAGGAAGGGCAATAGATAGTTTTTAGAACAAAGAAACGCAGGCAGTTTTCATCATCTGCCTGCGTTTTTATTATGTTTTTACAAGGAATTATTTAGTTAAGGAAGTCATCATATTTTTAGAACACAGATGACACTGATTTTACTGATAAAACACGGATTTTTTAATTTTTATCCGTAAAAATCTGCTCAATCTGCGTTATCAGTGTGCCTAATTTATTAAATAAATAAACTTCCAAAAAATAAACGCATAAACCTTAAATCACCTTTGTTTTCCCTGGTACAGCAATCGGATACAATCCATTGGCATCAGGCAGCACCAAAGGCATCGCCGTCCAAGAAAACTCCTTTGGCATCAGGCTAATCTCAGACTTCATCACATCGTCCCAGCTAAGTTGCTGACCCGAATACGTTGCCAACCTACCCATGATTGCCGTCATGGTGCTTTTTGCCCCATTTTCCCCATCTTTGAACTTGAACTCACCTTTGGCGATTGCCGCGAAAAGCTCGTCATGTTCCTGCTGATATGGGTCTGGGTCGTCCTTGCCTCTGTATTCCCAAGTTTTATTGCCCTTCAAATCCATGATAGTCGTTGCGCCGTTGGTCGTTGCCTTGCCTTTCGTGCCTTGCAAAAACTCCGATACTTTGGACATTGTGCCAGGAATGTGGCGACATTGACTATTCATAATCGTACCGTCTGCATATTCATATTCTACAAAATGGTGGTCATAAATTTCGCCATATTGCTTCCCATTACGCACTTGTCTGCCTCCCATGCCTTGCGCCTTCACAGGATACGCATTTTTTGCCCAGTTCACCACGTCGATATTGTGAATGTGTTGCTCTACGATATGGTCGCCGCATAACCAGTTGAAATAGTACCAGTTACGCATTTGGTATTCCATTTCTGTTTGGTTTGCCTCGCGGTCTTTCACCCACACACCGTCATTGTTCCAATACACCTGAGCAGAAGTAATCTCCCCAATCGCGCCGTCTTGGATTCTTTTCATCAGTTCGCGATAATTATTTTGGTAATGACGCTGCAAGCCCACCACCACATTTAGCTTTTTCTGCTTGGCTACCTCCGCCATTTCCAGCACTTTACGAATACCAGGAATATCTACAGCCACAGGTTTTTCCATAAAAATATGCTTTCCTGCTTTGACCGCTTCCTCAAAGTGTATGGGTCTGAAACCAGGAGGCGTTGCCAAAATCACCACATCAGCCAGCGCAATCGCCTTTTTGTAGCCATCAAAACCTACAAATTTGTTGGCATCAGGCACAGCTACTCTGTCTTTTTGGTTGGCAAGCGACTTTTGGATATTGCTAAAACTATCGTCCAAACGGTCTTGGAAAGCATCAGCCATCGCGACTAAGCGCACATTTTGCTTGGTTTTCAATGCCTGCACCGCCGCGCCAGCCCCTCTGTGTCCACAGCCTACCAAAGCCACCTTAATCACTTCATTACCAGCTCCGTAAGCACTTGACTCTACTGAAAGCGAAGTAAGAATTCCTCCCGCCACCAGCGCAGAAGTTTTCACAAAATCGCGTCTTGTGAAATTATCTTTGTTCAGATTTGATTTTTCACTCATAGTTCTAAATAGTTAAAAATGAAAGAGATAACGTAAATTGACTTTAATTTATGATACAATTTAAAAAGGTTAAACACAAAAATACAATCTTTTGCAAGATAGCTATTTTAAGACAAAAAAACGATAAAAACAAACCAATTTTTAGCTATTAGACACCTTACAGATTAAAAACGCCGTTAGGTGTTTCGTGTTGGTAAGAAGTATTTGATATTCAATGTATTAAGAACTCTGTAGGAGTTCAATATTAATTAAGAATAAGCCTCTACATAACTAACTACTTGTCTATCACATTTCTTACCCATTGTAGCTCTCTGGCGATTGATGCTGAAATAGTTAAGCGCATTTCTTGCGGCAAAACTTCCCACGTATAAGTTTCTACCTCTAAGTGCTGGGTAAGATGTGGTTTTTCTTTTAAAATAGCCAACACCTGCACAATGTCTGCTTGGGTAGATTGTAGTAAATAGTATTTTTCCAAGAAAATAGGCACGTGAAAGTGTGTACGCCACTCTACAAAATCAGCAGAAGTTGCATTTGCTAAAGCTGAAGGTAAATCATTGAAATTAAATAGTTTATGTTCTTTATTTTTGGTAATTACTTGATGCAAATATACAGATTCATTAAAAGTATTAAATTCCTCAAAAACAGCTTTTCTCCCTGAAAGTTCAGTGGGCAAATCTGCTTTCAAAGCTGCACTAATCTGAAATTTCCCAATTTTAATGCCTTCATTTTCAAATGTTTGTAACGCAAGTGCGTGATTTTCATATTCCACCGCAAAGTGGCAAACATCATAACAAAGCTGAATATGCGTTCTGATAGCGTCCTCACCTACTATTTTTGCACCTTTTTTCAGTAAATAATCATTGAAGTAACGTACTGTTTCTGAGGTATTTTCAATCATTCCATCTGGCTCAGGCTCAATGTCCAAGTGTAGCAATTTTCCTGTTTTCTCTCTAATTTGCACCAAATGCTGTGCTACTTTTATTAGGTTTTCTGTCCCCAATTCAAAAATTGTATTTTTCTCATATTCAGTTTGGTGCCAAAGTTTGTAGGAAAGAGGTGAAGTAGAAATGCCGCCTTCTATGCCATCAGGTAAGATTTCTGCCAAAATATCAAAAAGTCGCAGGGTGTAGTCCAGGCGTTCTGGCGTAGTCCAGTCAGGCAGGTGAACCGCATCTTTGACTTTTTGCTGGTGAAAATTGCCAAAAGGAAAACCATTCATGGTAAAAACATAGCAATTATTTTCTGCCAGCCAATCTTTAAATACCTGTAAATGATTACTTTGTAAAATCTCCTTACTCGCAATGTCAGACAGGCGCAAGCCAATGCCAAAGTTTGCTTTTTGCGCGGACTCTGGGATTGGCAATAAGGATTTGATGAGGGGAATATTGATTTTTAGACTCGGAAAAACGGCTTCCCAAGTTTCGCCTGCATGAATATTAGTGCAGTAAGTCAAATGTAAGTTTTCGTTCAGTTGCATTACTATTTTATCGTTTTATCTTTATCGTTTTATCACTTTGAAAGCCATATTTCTGCCATGTCCTTGCATGATAGCCAAGTTTATCCAACACAACGCAAAATGCTCTAAAAGTTGTGCTTTGTCATCACCACCAAAGTCCCAACAAGCAGAAAAACCTGCGTCCAGTGCTAATTTTTGGGCGATTTCTTTGCCTTTGATTGAGCTTCCTGCTACAAACATATCAATTCCTTCACCATGATAAATGGGGTTTGCCATATTCTCAAAACCTGTGGAATTAAAGCACTTAACAATTTCACTTTCAGGTAAATAGGATTTTAATGCCTCAAAGGAATTGTTAAAACCTTCGGGCTTGATGCGTACAGCGTTCATCGCGTCTATGACAATCTTGTCTTTGGCAAAAGCCTTGATTTGCTCGGCGATGGATTGGGTAGCCTGCGGAACGGCAGCAATCAAGATAACTTCAGCATTTTCAGCACTTTCCGAAATAGTGAGCAAGGTTGTATTGGCATTATTGAGTAAGTGCTTGTCTTCAAATTTGTCCAAATCCCGCGTGCCAAGTAAGATTTGATGCCCCGCTTTTGCCCACTGTGTAGCCAAAGCACCTCCTACATTTCCAGTTCCTATGATTGCGATTTTCATTGATAATGAGTTATTTTTTATGTTATTTTTTAAATTGATACTAAAATAGATTTCATATTATGTATAAAATTTCTCCTCCCCCCAACCCCCTCCAAAGGGGGAGAAAATACAGAAATGCCGTTTTTACCCTTTGGAGGGGGTAGGGAGCGACAGCCGCTGCAGAAGGTTGTGTTTTAAGCACAGTTTAACTTTTATTTTAGTATTACTTTGATATTTTGATGAAAAATGAGAAATATATTACATGAATTTAATTTCTTTTTTTACTCTTTTAATACCTGAATCCAGCCCTTGATGGCGTTCACTAATACTTGCCCCGAAACAGCGTCTAATCGTTCCGTTTGGAGTTGGTAGAAATACGTTCCCGCAGGCAAGTCGCTTGCTTGCCAATTTTGCCCATAACTATTGGTTTTTAGTACCTCACCACCAAAGCGGTTGAAAATCACGAACTCATGCTTGGGGTATAGCGACAAATTTCCAATGACAAAATTGTCATTTTTGCCGTCATTATTGGGTGTAATCACGTTTGGAACAGTAATATCGTGTTTGAAATCTATGCAAATTTCGTTTGACCAAGAAACGCTTGGAGTTGTGCTATTTTCTATGGCGCGGATTTTAAAGCAGTGTCTAAATCCTTCTTTGGCACTGTTGTTATTGAAATTCAATGTGTTAGCCATATTGGTAGCGTACAATTTGAAGTCTGCTTCGTTATCCAATTTCCGCCAAACCTCGTAACGCCTTGCTCCACTTGCCCAGCCTTTGTACTCATTCCAGTTTAGTTGTATCAAACTTTGTTCTTCATTTCCTAAGCCTCTGATAACAATAGAGTTATGTTCAAAACTATTGACCAAGCAGTTGCTGTTAGGTCTTCCGCCTTCTATTTTGTATTGGAAAGAAACATTGTCTGTATCTAATTGATTATCAGAAAATAAAGTATCATTTCGGCTGATACTTCCCAGCGATTGCCATGCGCCTTGCGAAGGCAGAAAAGTTCGCCGACTTAGCGTGAAGGTTTGAGGCAAATTGGGTGTATTTCTGATGCTAAAACTTACATTTATATTTCGTTCGTTGGCAGGCTGAACCGTAATTGCTTTCAAATTAACCGTAGTCCCATCAAAGTAAAGTGGGAAATTTAAGGGTTTACTCACGCAGCCAATAGGTGTTTTTTCAATCACATTGAGCTGTTTTACAGCTGTTTGTGCGTCCCAGTTCACAAAAATCGTGGCACTGTCCAGACTTTGGGAAGCTATCCTTCCACCTGCCACCGTCCACTCGTAGCGCGAGCGCGGGAAGCCTGAAACACTGTACCGCAGATTATTGGTGGAAAACTGGCAAATGACAGAATCACTTAATGCAATTCGTGGGGTTGGCGTAGGATAAATATTTACTAATGAATCAATTACATTTCCATCGCACCCAAAAATAGTCGTTTCTTTGACTGAAAGTTTCCCTTTGAAAATATTGCCTTTGTCTGCACTACCCCAGCGCACTGTAACTGTATTGCCTTGATTAGCAATGATTTCGCCACCAGCAATTTTCCATTCGTATTTTGATAACTCAAAACCTCGATAAGTATAAACCAAGTTAGTTTCAAATTCACAAACTTCAAATTTTCCATTGATTTTGTTTACCAACGGCTGGGGCGTGATGAGGACAAAAAGTGTATCTGAGCCACCTGAACAGTTAGCTGAGGTGGTTGTGGTGCGTTCT
>JAAFJS010000284.1 GCA_013298985.1 Cytophagales bacterium | reverse complement strand
GAATACAGCCAAATAGAAAACATTTTGAAAAAATTAAAAGCGTAAAAAAATATTACTTCTTAATAGTACCATCTTTACTACCTAAGATTTAATTAATCACCTTCGCTTTCTGCTTGGAGTGTTATCATTTCTACTAACATACTGATTGTCTTTTGGATACCTCTATAAACCTCGACAATCGATACGTCCATCATATAGCAGGGTGAGGAAACAATATTATTTACATCGTCTTCTATCACGTCAGCGTTGTCGCACATCACCGCTTTTGCGCCAATAGACTCCATCGCGTCAGAGATACCTTTGATGTCGTACAGTGAATGTTTTTCTGTGTTCCCAACAGTCAAGATAGCCTTGATTCCTGAGCCTTCTAAGGCTTTGGCGATGGTAGTGGGCGACATACAAACGGCGGCAATGGGTTTGTCAGCGTGTATCATAGCCCAGATGAGTTGTTTGACTCCTTCGTGAATTTCTCCATTTGCGCCCTCAAAAGCCCATTTGGTAAAGTTTTTTGCTGTACCAAAGCCGCCAGGTAGAGCCAATCCATCTAATTCGTTGATATTTACTTGGTCTAATGGCGTTATTTTGCCTCGTGCGATACGTGCTGATTCGACGAGTACATTGCGTTTTTCAGGCATTTCTTCGCCTGTTAAGTGGTTGATAACGTGGTGTTGGTCTATGTCAGGAGCAATACAAACTGCTTCTGCGCCCGCCTTTGCCAAGGCAAGCAAAATAAGCACTGATTCGTGGATTTCTGAACCATCAGATACACCACAGCCTGAGAGTAACACGCCTACTTTCATAAGTTTTATAGATTTCCCAAATGTAAAAACTATTTTGGGTAAAAACCTAATAAATCACCCAATTTTCGTTGGCATTGTAGCTCAAATTCATCATTTTTTGTTGGTGGGGTAGCGTTATTTTTTGTTGCTGTACTTGGTAAAAATCTCGGCTGACAAACTCGTAAAGTAGTTCATCTAATTTGCATTGAAGCTCAGGCGACATTTCTTTCACTAACTGCTTGCTTTCCAGTGCCTTGTTTAATTTGTTTTGCCTGAACTCTTTTACCTTTTGCTGGATAGTGGGCAAGTCCGCCTCATAAGCCTGTTCTTCGTGGTTTTGAAAGGCAAAACGAACTTGTTTGGCAAAGTCAATTAATTCGTTATCAATTAGTTGAAATTTATTTTCAAAAATATGTTGGGCAAACCGAAAGCCGCGCCTGATGTGAATAATGGCAGAGGCTTTGTCTTTGCGGGTAGGCTGGCGGCTGTAATGCCTAATGTCCCTGTCGCAAAGCCCAAGGTAGGACTTGATGATATTGTAGTTATAAAAAAAAGAGGCGTGATTTGCCAAAAAAGCCAAAGGAGAGTCCAGCAGTTGCGCGCTATGCAGGCACTCAAAGTTAATGGTGCTTTCTCCACTGAGGCAGTTGGTGATGAAGGCATAGAGATTGGTAAAATTGTGGTCTATGCCATTGGGCGTATCTTTGTACTGTAATTGATGTTGTGAAACCAAAAAACTCTTGCTTTCTAAGGCGGTTCGTGGCAAAATATACAAATAATCTGTGTCGCTGTCTTTGTGCTGGAGTCCATAGAGCCTACTGCCCACCTCCAAGCGGCACAAAGCAGACATTTGCAGGTTTTCGAGCAGTGCTTTGTCAGAAAAATGGATATTCATTTTTTGCTAATTTTGGCTTTGAGGAATCGTAAAAATAAAAGTACAACCCTTGTTTTCTTGGCTTTCCACCCAGATTTTTCCACCATTTTTTTCTACAAAATCCTTGCAGAGCATCAAGCCCAGCCCGTTGCCTTTTTCGTTGGCTGTGCCAAGCGTGGAATAATTCATATTGGAAAACAAAGTGGGCAGTTTTTCTTGGCTAATGCCCACGCCGTTGTCTTTGACAGAAACCGCCACATAGTTATCTTTGCTCATCACTTTGACCGAAATAGTGTCATCAAACTTTGAGAATTTGATGGCATTACTTACCAAATTTCTGATAACGAGCCGTATCATGTCCATATCTGCATACGCCTCAGCAATGTTTTGGTAGTCATATTTGAGTCTAATCCTTTTTTTATTTGCTTGTGGTTGAAGCAGTTGTATGTTTTCCTTGATAATATCTGAAACTTGGATAGGCGCAGGCATGGCTCGAATACCCTGCCGTTGGTTTTGCGACCAATACAGCAAATTGTTGAGTAAGCTACTGGTATTGCCCACTTCTCTGCCAAGTTCTTCCGCCAAAATCTGAACTTCTGCCTCAGATAAATGCCCTAATTTGAGCAAGTTAAGCGTTCCTTGGAGTGAATTAAGCGGCGCGCGCACATCATGTGAAATGATAGAAAGTAGCTTGTTCTGTACCTGATTCAGGGTTTCTAACTCTTGCTTTTGTTTTTCTACTTTTATTCTCTCCAAATCGTAGTTGTTTTTGAGCAAATAAAGCCCCAACGAAAGCAGGGAAACTGTCCACATCAAGCCAAAAGCTACATCTGAATATTGTGAAAATCGGTCAGCGTAGGGCGTGGTCAAAGAAGGATAAAAATATTCTATCGCAATGAGTGCCAATATATTAGAAAGAATAATAATAGCAGGAAGTACAGAAATCCGCACTATCATCATATTGCTAAACAATGCCACGAAGTAAAAATAACCAATCGGGCTATTGATTCCCCCATTAAAAAACCAAATAGAGGAAAGAAACAATACCAAAATAACATTATACGGAACAATAAGATGTTTGAATTTGCGCTTAAATCTTGCAATGTAAAAAAAGATGAAAAGAATGAAACCACAAGCAATGCTAATCGTTTGTATCTGCCAACCCAAGCCAAGTGCTAAATTGGACAGGAAAGCGCAAAAAGAGGCAATAAATGAATAAAAACAAAAAACATTAAAAATGCGATGCTCTAAGCTAAATAGTTCATAATCACCACTTAGATTAATTAGTTTTATACGAGAAAAAAAGAAATTGTAATACTGTTTCAAAATAAAAATATAAAAAGTGATATATTGTCTAATAAAACTAACGAACAATGTGCCTGAAAGTTGTTATTGTGCTTATTTGGAGGCGCGTATAGTGTAAGTAAAGTGCAGATATACTTCCCAAGAATAGGTTTTAATGAAAGAATTTGTCATTATTTTTATAGGCGGCGGCATTGGCAGTTGTCTTCGGTACGCGCTCTGGCGGTGGCTCACCCCACTGTCATCTTTGCTCCCTTTGCCTACTTTGCTTGCCAATGTACTTGCCTGCCTCATACTGGGCGCGACGGCTTACTTTGTCCAGAGCAAACTGATTCAAAACGAAGCATTTAGGTTGTTTGTCATGGTAGGCATTTGTGGTGGTTTTAGCACTTTTTCTACGTTCAGCAACGAGCTATTTGCCTATTGGCAGCACCATCAGTATAGTCAGTTAGCTTTGTATGCCACATTAAGTTTATTTTCCTGCCATTTGGCGATTTTGGCAGGAATGTATTTAGGCAAACTGCTTGTCTAATGTCATTTCTTGTTTTTGAAAAATATGGAAATTAGTAAAAATTACTTGATTTCTTTTTAATATTGCATCTTGATGTTGGTTTTTGCGCCGCAAATTTTAAAAAACATGAAAATAGCCCTGCATAGTCGTTCTTTCGAAGCACACAAATTCCCTTTTATCAAAATGGTGATAGAGGAACTGCTCCAGCGCAAAGTACAAATCTTGCTTTCTGCTGATTTCAAATCATACTTGGACGGGGTAGGTTATCAGTGCGCGTACAAGGCTATTTTTTCTTCGTACAAAGACTTAGAAGATACAGATTTGATGATTAGCATTGGCGGTGATGGCACATTGCTGGAATCTGTAACCCTGATTCGCGACAACGATATTCCTGTGCTGGGCATCAATACGGGACGACTTGGCTTTTTGGCAACTGTCCCCAATGACAAAATCAAAGAAGGCATTGATGGCGTTTTGAACGGTTATTATACGTATGACGAACGAACGCTGATAAATCTGGATAGCTCAAATGATGTTTTTGGAGAACTCAACTTTGGTCTAAACGAGTTTACGATTAGCAAACGCGACATTGCCTCCATGATTATTGTCCATACCTATATTGATGGCGAATTTCTAAACTCTTACTGGGCAGATGGATTGATTATCGCAACGCCCACAGGTTCAACGGCTTACTCTATCAGCGTGGGCGGTCCCGTGGTACTGCCGCACTCCAATAGCTTCATTATCGCGCCCATCAGCCCGCACAACCTGAACGTGCGCCCACTGATAGTTTCTGATAATTCTGTACTTTCTTTTGAGGTCGAGGGCAGAAACAATAATTTTTTGGTTTCCTTAGACTCTCGTTCGCAAATCGTGGAGGCAGGCGTGCAATTAGCTGTCCGCAAATGCGATTTCAAAGTGCGTTTGGTGCGCTTAAACGGCGAAAATTTCCTGCACACGCTTCGCCAAAAGCTAAACTGGGGCTTAGACACAAGGAATTAAAGTTCAGTTTTCTTTTGAAACAAAATCTTAATTTTCAAATCAAAAAATATCACACCAATTTAACACTATTGTAGCGCGCAAAACCTACCTTTACACACTTTTTTAAAATTAAGACACCCAACCATGGAAAAACAAACTCATATATCAGTGCTTATGGCGGTGTATAATACTGATTTTTTTTTAGTAAAAAGAGCTATTGATTCCGTCTTAAAGCAAGATTTCCAAGATTTCGAACTCATTATCATTGATGATGGCAGCCATAACAATACTCAAAATCAGTTACTTAACTACGCCGAAAAACACGAAGACAAAATCACCTACCTCCGCCACAAAAATTGCGGGCAGTCCAAGTCCATCAATCGCGGCATCTTGAATAGCAGAGGCGAATACATCACCGTTCTCGATGCTGATGATGAATACCAGCCCAATCACCTGCGGTTATGTTTGCGAGAGATGAAATACAATGATTTGATAGCTTCTACCACCCAGACAGTGGTGGACAGCGAAGAAGATTATTATGTACCAGACAAATATGACACCAGCCAAGTGATTCATGTAGATGATTGTATCTTATTTGCTACACTTTTTGGAAAAAAAGAAGTTTTTGCCAACCTCAAATTTCAAGACATTTATGCGGCAGACTCCCATTTCTACGAAGCCGCTTCCAAAAAATATATTGTCAAAAAGGTAGATTTGCGAACCTATATTTATTACCGCAATATTCCCAATAGCACTTGTGCAAAAATGAAAATCAAAAATCAAAAACTGGAAACTTGTTTACCCTAATTACCACAATATGCGCCCTTTTTTGGTCAGTAAACAGTTGGTAATGGCGTGCCACATTACAGGTGTTTATGATGTAAACCGCAGTAATACCTTGCCCAATGATGATTATTCGCTTGTCAGAGAGTGGGCTGAGTCTGTGATAGCCTTGCAGTTACAAGGGATTATTTTTCACAATAATTTTTCAGAACAAACCTGTGCAAAATATCAAAATGAGCATATTCATTTTATAAAAATAGCTTATTTGACCTCATTTAACCCCAATGTGTATCGATATTTTGCGTACCGAGATTTCTTGCGCGCCTACGCCCAAGAGATTGAAAGTGTATTTGTTACTGATATTTCTGATGTAGCTGTTACCACCAATCCATTTATCCACCCGCTTTTTGTGGGCAATCCTAATTTACTCTTTTGTGGTGATGAACCCAAAACGCTTAACAATGAATGGATGAAGGCACACGCCGAACATTTGCGTAGCCAAATTACTGATTATGAGGCTTATGAAAACGAATTTAAAGATTCATCTTTGCTTAACTGCGGCATTATGGGTGGGAATATCTATATGGTGCAGGAATTTATAGAAAAACTCTGCCTCATTCATCAGCAATACAACCTCGACAACCCAACAGCTTATACTGGCGATATGGGCGCATTTAACTATTTGATACGCAGGCAGTTTGGGGGTAGATTTTTACATGGTGCGCCCATCAATACGGAGTTCAAGGCATATCAGTCAGAGAGAACTGACTGCTGGTTTAGGCACAAGTAAGTTTTTACTTATTTTTCTTAAAAAATTCTATCGCATTTCTATACGTCAAGCCATCAATATCTTGGTAACGCAAAAGCGCAAGGAAAACGCAAGTTTCATTAATTTCATCTATTTTTAGTAATTCTTTTTCCCAAGGAATCGCACGAAAACATCTTTTCAGATGAGTAGATACAATAGCCAAGTGATGCTTTTGGAGATTTTGTACTTTTTTTGCACTTTCGTTCAGGCGGTTTTGCCATAGTTTTTTCCAATCTTCCCTACTCATCACTGTTTCCAAATACTTGATAATGAGGCTTTGAGGAAATATTTTGAGCATAGCGAGAAAGTAATGCTCTACTTGCACACTTGCGCTATTGTACGCACGCGCCACGTGTACAGATTCGAAGAATATTTCTGTAAATTTAGCTTCCATAATGTATCAGATTTACACATTTTTCTCTAATTTGCAAAAGTAGAATGTCTGTACTAAGTTTGTACCCAAATATATGAAACGAGTAATGAAATTTTATAAATTTGAAGTAAAAAATTCGCACTTCTTTAGTTGGGGTAATTATTACAAAAAAAGCATATATTTAATGAGTTATAACCACCTGTCATACAGCCTATAATCCTGAATATGAGGAAAACATACCTGATTTTTACTTTTATTTTCTTTGCTTCTTGGGCGTGGGCGCAAGATGTGATTGTATTTGATGATAAAAGCAAACTGATAGACATTGCTTCCTCTGCTTATTTTTTCAAAGATACCAGCCACCAACTGACTATCCAAGAAGTTTCTGCCCCTACTTTTCAAGCTCAGTTCCAACAAACTAAGCAATCCATTCCCGATTTTGGGGTGAACTCGCACCCTGTTTGGTGTAGGATTACAGTCAAAAACTTGACTAATGAAAAATGTTTTTTGTCTATCCGCAACGCGCTTCTTGATACTTTAACACTCTATAAACCAACAGATTCTACTTTTTCTAT
>JAAFJS010000283.1 GCA_013298985.1 Cytophagales bacterium | reverse complement strand
ATGCACTTAGTTTTTTGTCCAGAAAATAAGCAAAAAAGGAATCAGGAAAAAGATAAGCAGTATATAGAGTAGGCTAAAAAAGCGATTTTTCATGGCTATTTTGCCCATAAATTGCGCGCTTTTGATGGTGAAATTGCGGAGGAAAGGAAGCGGAAAAAGCACGATGACTCCTAAAAAATTAAACAAAAAGTGTACGATAGCAATGCTCAGTGCCGTATCAGATTGGGAAACTGCCGCTAAAATTGCCGTAAAAGTAGTACCAATATTTGCCCCCAAAATAAAGGGGAAAGCATTTTTGAGGGATACCTTGCGCGTGCCTACCAAAGAAACCGTTACAGAGGTAGTCAGAGAGCTTGACTGCAAGGCGGCGGTGAGCCAGATGCCCCAGTTTAATGCCCTCAGCGGCGTTCCAAATACAAAATTTTGAAGCTGGTGCCAGCGTTGCCCCATCAAAACAGCTTTGAGAATAAAGGTAAAGCTACTAATGGACAAAAACAAAAGTATGATTGCTAATGGCAACAAAACGAACGGATTACTGCCCAGAACTATTACAAAAAAATCAGCAACAGGGTAAACACTCATGTCCATTACGCCCTTGATGCCCATGCCTGTAAAGTTGCTGAACGGCTTGATGAGTTGGGTAATGTAAAGTGCTAAATCAGTGAGAAAATGAGTAAAAAATTCCAAAGGAAAAAGCACCAACGCACCAAAGATATTGAATAGATTGTGCGCGGCAGCGGCACTGGTGGCTCTTTTAAACTCTTTTTTCTTGGTGATATGAGCAAAAGAAACTAACATTGCAGTAATGGTCGTGCCTATATTTGCGCCAATCACTACGGGAACGGCGTGAATCAGCGAGAGCTTGCCTGCTGCGACCATCGCGACCACGATAGCCGTAGTCATGGAGCTTTTTTGGACGATTGCCGTAACCAGCAAGCCAATGAAAAGCCCCACAAAGGGATTGGAAACGGCAGAAATGATGTCATTCAGCACCTCGCCACTGAGCAGGCGAAAAGAAGAACTGAGCAAGGACAGCGAAATCAGAAATACAAATAACGCGCACAAAGAGAGGAAGATACGAAAGCTAATTCGTGAAAAAGAAAGTGGTTGCAAATCAACGGAATCTTTTTGCTGTATTTGTATATGTTCTAACAAGGGCAAATGTGGTGAAAAATTTTGTTTAATGTTATGTGTTAATATGCCTTTACAATGTTAAACGAAAAAAGGATAAATATGTTAGAAAAAGCAATGAATTAATTGTTAATTTTGTGAGATGAAACTATACCTAATACCAATTCCCATAGCGGAAAATGCGCTACAAACGCTTCCTGCCATGATTAAGGACGTTTTGCTGACGACAGATTTCTACTTGGTGGAAAACATCAGGACGGCGCGTCGCTTTATTAGTAGCCTCAAAACGGGCAGAGAAATAGCACAGCTTACTTTTTTTGAGTTAAACAAAAATACAGACATACAGCAGCTAAACAAATATTTCAAAGAGATTCCCGCAGGCGCAAACGTAGGCGTAATGTCAGAGGCGGGTTGCCCCGCCGTAGCCGACCCAGGTAGCTTGGCGGTGAGCTATGCCCACAAAAACAACATTCAGGTCGTGCCTTTGGTAGGCCCTTCCTCCATTTTATTGGCGTTGATGGCTTCGGGCTTTAATGGTCAGTCCTTTGCTTTTCAGGGCTACCTGCCCATCGACAGAAGCGAGAGAAGCAAAGCAATCAAAAGTTTGGACAAAGAATCTAAGCAAAAAAGACAAACACAGATTTTTATAGAAACGCCTTACCGCAATAATCAAGTTTTTGAACAACTCATCAATGACCTCCAAGCGGAAACTCAGCTTTGCATAGCCATGAACCTGACCGCAGAGAACGAGCTAATCCTCACCAAAAAAGCCAAAGAGTGGAAAGATGAACAAGCAAAAAAACAACTGCCAGACCTGCACAAACAGCCTACTATCTTTTTGTTACTTGCTTAAATAATTTTTTTTTAGGATAAAAGGGAATATTTTTTTTAAAATAATCTTAATAAAAATTGATTATTAATTAAAAATTGATTTACTTTGTATCGAAGTAAAAAGGGATAAACCTATATGGGTTAAATTCGGGAAGACAATCTACCAGAAGGGTTCTTGTCTGCTACTGAATATATTAGATTTTACTGTCTGATATACAGGTATTGAAGTTTTCAAATCTTACTAAGGTTTGGAAACTTTTTTTTTATTATCTTTGAAACCATGATAAAAAACAATAACTGATAACCGTTTACTGATAACTGACCATGGCTGAATCAATAGAAATTGACATTTCTCTCTACAAAGACCAAAAATACCAATCACTTTTGCCTCAAATCAAGGCACTGACCGAAGGCGAAACAGACTTAGTCGCGAACCTCGCCAATATTGCCGCCGCCCTGAAATACAGCATGGATTTTTTTTGGATTGGCTTTTACTTGGTCAAGGAAAACCAGCTTGTGCTTGGTCCCTTCCAAGGAACGGTCGCCTGTACGCGCATAGCCTTTGACAAAGGCGTTTGCGGGGCGTGTTATCGCGAGCAGAAAACCTTGATTGTGCCTGATGTAGAGGCATTTCCAGACCATATTGCTTGTAGCTCACTTTCCCGTTCGGAGATTGTAGTACCTATTTTCAACAACGGTAAGGTCGTCATGGTCTTGGACGTGGACAGCACCGAGCTAAACGACTACGACGAAATAGATGCCAACTACTTAGAAGAAATTGCAGATTGGATTGAAAAATTAATTTAACTTCAATTTTAACCTTAAAAAAACATGGAAGAATCAGAAAAAAATCCTTGGACTACGCTTTCCTCGCGCCCTGTGTATGACAATACGTGGATTGGAGTTCGTGAAGACCAAGTTATCAAGCCTTCGGGTGGCAATGGCATTTACGGCGTAGTGAGTTTTAAAAATATCGCGATTGGCATCATTCCTATTGATAATGAGGGAAATACCTACCTCATTGGGCAGTATCGCTACACGCTGAACGAATATTCTTGGGAAATTCCAATGGGTGGCGGTTTGATGGGCATTGACAGGCTCGAATCAGCAATGCGCGAACTCAAAGAAGAAACAGGCTTTACTGCAACGCACTGGACTGAAATCCTCAAAATTCATACTTCCAACTCCGTTACTGACGAAGTTGGCTACGTATTTGTCGCAGAAGGATTGGAGGCAGGCGAAACGGAGTTTGAGGATACTGAACTGCTGCATATCAAGAAGCTACCCTTTGCCGCTGCCTTGGAGATGGTGATGAACGGACAGATTACGGACGGAATTAGCATGGCGGGCATTTTGAAATACGCGCTGTTAAAAAAAGTAGCACAATAAAATAAGATAGCTACAAAAGTTAAAAATTGCTAAGTCAATCATGTAAAACTGCTTTCGTGCTTATATTTGCATTTTACAGTCCAGAAGGCTGTGCAGTTTTCTTTATCAATCAATCATGTTTGCAAAGTTAAAAATAGGTATATTTCTGCTTTTACTTTTGATAGCTTCTTCTGTGGCATATTCACAAAAGGCGAATTTGAAGGGAACATTTCTGACCAGGGCGGTCAAAGTGGGCGAACCTGTCAGCTATATGTTGGTGATGAAGCACCCTGCTGATATGGAAGTGCGTTTCCCCGATTCGACTTTTAACTATGCACCTTTTGAGTTTATAGGAAAAAAATATTTTCCCACGATTACTGATAGTCAGGGAATTAGCACTGATAGCACTATCTATGAATTGGCTACTTTCGAGACTGATTCATTGCAGTACCTCCTCATTCCCGCCTACGTATTCAGGGGCGCAGATACGACCCTGCTCCGCCCTGCGCTGGACAGCGTACTGATGAAGCCCCTCATCGTTACTATGCCCGATACCTTAAAAATCATCGCCAATACCAATTATAGTATCGTCAATCAGAAACTAAATTACCCTTATTTGCTCATTGGGCTGGGGGGTGTGCTGGTTTTGGCAATTATTCTCTACATCATTTTTGGTGGGCGAATCCGCAAAGCATATAGCTTACAACGATTGAAGCGCAACTATGAACGATTTATCTCCCAATTTGAAAAATATTTGCAAAATACATTGGATAACAAAACAACGGAGAAAAGCCTAAGTGCTTGGAAATTTTATTTGGAAAACCTCCAAGAAATACCTTATACCACCTTCACTTCCAAGGAGATAGAAGAAAAAATACAAAATAAAGATTTGACACTTTCACTCAAAAATTTGGACAGGGCGATTTACGGCAACATGATTGATGAAGCTACCAAGCAATCTCTCTCTTTCTTGCAACAGTACGCCCAAAATGCTTACGAACTTAAAGTAGAGGAGGTGAGAAATGCTTGAGTGGTTTTCTATCAAATGGTTTCTGCCTGCCCAACTTCAGCAGTTTACTTGGGAACAACCCGCTTACCTGTACGGTATGTTGCTCTTGCCGCTACCCTACATTTTGCGCTGGCTTTTTCACTTCAAAGCGAGGCAAAAATTAGAAATAGCCCTTATCGAGCGCGAGGCAGTATCCAGCCCCATTGCTTTTTTGCGACACCTGCCAAACTTTCTGATGTTGGTTTTTATTGCCTTTATTTTGGTCGCACTGGCGCGACCCCAAATCACAGATGAAAAAGTAGAACGTTTCACCGAAGGCATTGATATTGTGCTGGCGATGGATATTTCTGAATCTATGCAAATCGAGGATTTCAAACCTAACCGCCTCGAAGCTGCCAAAGAAGTTGCCTTGAACTTCATCAAAGGCAGATTCCAAGACCGCATCGGCATTGTCGTCTTTTCTGGTGATGCGTATTCACTTGCGCCACTCACCACAGACTACAACTTGCTCAAAAAATACGTAGAGGAAATAAACTTTGAAATGGTACAAAACCGCGGAACAGCGATAGGTAGCGCGCTGGGCGTGGCAACCAACCGTATGCGCGAATCCACCGCTAAGTCAAAGGTTATCATACTGTTAAGTGATGGAGAAAATACCGCAGGAAGCATAGACCCCATTACTTCGGCAGAGCTGGCGCACGCCTACAACTGCAAGATTTACACCATTGGCGTAGGCAAGGAAGGCGCAGTTCCCTTCGGAACGGATATGTTTGGGCGCACACGCTACGTAGAAAATACAATGGACGAAACCACCCTGCGAAAAATAGCGGAAATAGGTGATGGTCAATATTTTAGGGCGGAGGACAACCAAGCACTCCAAGACGTATTTTCACGCATAGACCGCTATGAAAAAGTAGAAATCAAAGAAACTCGATTCAAAGATACCAAAGATTTTTATCAGATTTATTTGATGTGGGGATTGCTCATTTTTTTACTTTATATGCTGCTAAAAAACACATTTATAGCCAATTCGCTGGAAGACTGACCTTGCATTATGGACTATTTAGTTGCGGAAGTCATCATGTTCTTAGCACACAGATAACACGGATTTTACAGATAAAACACAGATTTTTTAATTTTTATCCGTAAAAATCTGTCACATCTGCGTTATCAGTGTTCCTAATTTGATTAAATAAACCTTTAAAAAACAGGCTCTATATTATTTTTGAAAACAAAAAAGGTGTAATAGCGATTGCCATTACACCTTTTTATTTTTCTTACTCAAAAACTACTCATCATCTTCGTTCTCGTCTTGGATTTCGTAGTCTTTCCATTTTCCTTTCGTAACTTTTTCTTTTCCTTTTACTGGGGCTTTCATCTTAGGAAAGCCTGAATCGAAGTCGTTATCTTTGAACTTGCTGTTCTTTTTTGACTTATTGGGTTTTAAATTTTTGAATGACATTGTTTTAATAAATCTAAGATATTGAATGAATGTGTCGGTTACAAATATTTACAATCGGGAAGCAACGACAGACCGTTGCGAATTGCACTGTTTTGCTTTGCACAACGACAAAGTGCTGATTAAGGGCATTTTATCGTTTTCATTTTTAGCTAATGTTGGGAACATTAGTGCATCATGTTTTGCTACTCCTCTTCCTGCAATTCATCATGCCGCATCACTTTTATCTTTTCATAGACTGCTAATTTTGTTTGAATTTTTTTCATTATTAATCTTATAAACGGAAATTTGATTGAATAGGGTATTCAAAAATCGTTTTTTTTTTTGAAACTACAAAGCGAATATAAATATTTTTTTTGTTAAATATTTTTATATCTTAAAAATAAGTAATTTTCCCAGCCTGCGCCTCAATGTTGCAAATTCACGCGCATCACATTGTCCAGAGGCTCGTGCAGCTTGGAAGGATTGATGTAGAGATAAGTGCCTTCGAAGTGCTTAAAAGTATTGCTCTTTTCATTGGTTATTTGCGTGATTTTCACATAGTTGTCTTCAAAGTCAAAAATTAATTTCTGATTTTCTCCTTCATAATAATATTGGTTTTTATCCACCAATATTGCTTTCCCGCTTACATACTTGGTTTTGCGAGAAGAGGACGACAAAATCTGAAATGCAAAGCGTTCGGAGGGAAGTGAGCTTATCTCCAACATATTATTTTGGGTATAATACCTGCCTTCCAGTGGGCTGGACTGGCAAGCCACCAAAAAAAATAAGGCAGAAAATAGGACGAAAAGGCTATTTTTCATACAAATTATTTGATTAGATTTTTTCCTAAGTGTGTTGCTTCTCTTGTCCAAAAATTTAGCCAAAAAAGAAGCTGTTTCTTATTCCACTTTTAATTTACATCTAATAGATTTTTGAGTTCAAATAACTCATAATGAATATTAGAGTTTTTATAAACTAATAATCAAGTAGTTATAGATTTTTTAAAATTCCAAAGTAAAGCACAGATTTCCATTACCTCATCTCATTTTTTTTTGATGCATCCTATTTTCTATTCGTAATAGGACTTACGCAGAGGTTCTTTTAGATACTTTAACTGCTTATAGTGAGGCTAAAAACAGTAAAAAAATATCGTGCCTGCTAAATTAGGCAAAATTCGTTTTGCTCGTTTTCAAAATTTACATTTTAAGGCGTTTTAAGCGTATATTTCATTAGTT
>JAAFJS010000282.1 GCA_013298985.1 Cytophagales bacterium | reverse complement strand
CTCATTAGAAGTGTAAGAAGAACCGCTTTTGGTATGCCTAATTTTGAAAATCTGAGATGGAGGTGTTTAGCCATTTCTAATTGATTCCACAAAAATTGTCAGACAACCGAAAATAAAAGCAGTATCGACAATTTTTCCACTTGTAGTATCACTCTTGTAAGATGAGATAAATCCTTTTTCATAGGCAGGTTCATCTGACTGTTTCTTATCAATTTGTGTAGTTGCTTTTTTATCACAAGAAATTGATAATGTGATGATTAATAAAAGTAAATGTTTCATTGATAAAGTAAGAAGCTATTTTGTTATTTGAATATTTTTATACAATTGCATAAAACTAACTTATATACTTGTTTAACAATATGATAGCACAAGTTTTATTTAACATAAATAATGAAAATAATATAGTTCATTATTTGTTTATAATTATGTTACCTTGCCTATTTTTAGCACAGTTAATAAGGCTGTTTTTTAAATCAAATAATGAAAAATATACATTTAAAGAAGTATTTATTGTAAAATTCCCTTGGTTTGGTTTCATATTTTGTTTTTTCGTTTCTTTATGGATATTTTTAGAAATCCATGCTTTTAGTGAAGCAAAAGATATTCTCCTAAAAAGAAGTTATCAAGTAATTTCAGGTAAAATAGCTGACAAACAAAGTTTAGGGCAAAAAGGCTATTATGAACTCAAAATTGGAGAAAATTTGTTTAGAAATCCTTTTGGAAGCAGAATGAAAGGGATAGAAGAAGGTAGTTTTGTTACAGTTTATTACTACCACAATGGAACAAATAATATTATTGTTTTTGTTAAAAAAAAGAGTGATATGCTTTTTCTCTCCTTTTCAATTCTTAATTCACACCTTACATTCGCTACAGCGAACCGTTTTATTTATTTTTGCCTTTGAAATTCACACTTTTTTCGTATTTTCATCACAACAACACAATATCATCTAAAATTTCGAAGAAAAAGGTGTAAATTGCTATTTTAAAAATCAATCGCATGGAATACATAGAAGGCATAGAAAGTAATACTTATTTTGTAGATGAAAATGTAACTACAAAGAAATACTCATTGGCAGAATACTTTGAATATGAGTATGTTGCAGAAGAAAAGCACGAATATCTCAGCGGAGAAATCGTGGCAATGGGCTATGCAAGCGAGCGACATAATATTATTGTATCTAACTTAATGCTTTTGTTAGGCTTATGTCTTCGCAAAGGCAACTGCAAGGTAATGACAAGCAGTCGTATGGTGTATGTAGAGGAATGTAACAAGGTGTTTTATCCTGATATTGTGATAGTTTGCGAATCAGAAAAGTTTACTTACAGCAAAAATATGGACGCAGAAACGAATCCTTCTGTGGTGATAGAAGTGCTTTCAAACTCTACTGAAAATGAGGACAGAGGCAGTAAAATGACTTGTTACAAGAAAATAAAAGGCTTAAAGCAATATATTCTGATTTCTCAAAAACAAAAATACGTGGAAATTCATGAGCGCATGAGTGAAAAGTCTTGGCTTTCTACCGAATATACCGAAAGCGATACCAAACTCCAAATTGGGGATTGCGAAGTAGTCCTTGAAGAAATTTATGAGAAGATAGTTTTTGAGGAGGTTTAATCTCTATTTCTTTCTCAATTCTTAATTCACACCCTACATTCGCTACGGCGAACCGTTTTATTTATTTTTGCCTTTGAAATTCACCCCTTTTTCGTATTTTTGCTAAAAACTAAGTCAATCAATCCTTATGTTCTATTTTACCACAAAAGATACAATTGGGTGGATTTTGGAGGGAGAGGCGAAATAAAAATAAATAATTAAGGCTTTAAATCATGTTTTTTAATTACATTTGATTGAAAAAAATAAAAAAGATGATGACATTAGAATATAGGAAACACCATTTATTACAAATTATCCAAACTTTTCAACAGGAAGATTGGATAATTTCTATTGAGGATTTTATAAATAATTTATTGCAAAATAATAAGGCTTATTTGTATGCAAAACCATTACAAAAAAGTATTGATATCGCTTCACTCATACAAGAGCAAAACTATCAACAAGAGCATATTATTCCCTTGTTTGGCGCATTAGAAGAAGACGTACCTTTTGAAACCCTTTTAAATGATTTGTCTGCATGAGTTTTCTTTTAGATACAAATGTGCTTTTGGGCTATCCTTCAAGGTAAAAATTTCATTAAAGAGGTTTTAAACTCACTTGATGCGTTAAACTCTAATGAAATCCTCGTGATTTCTGCGGTAAGCGCAGGAGAATTATTATCTTTGGCAAAACAAAGAAATTGGTCAATGATTAAATATGAACAACTTAATCATTTTATTAATCAATTCCTCATTATTCCAGTAGATAGCAAAGATTTGTTAGAGAAATATGCAGAAATAGACGCATACAGTCAAGGGAAACTGATTGGTAAACCTTTACCCAAAGGCATTTCTGCAAGAAATATGGGCAAGAATGATTTATGGATTGCTGCAACAGCTTCTCTGATTGGCGCAACACTACTTACCACTGACAAAGATTTTTATCATTTAAGTGATGTGTATATAAATCTTAAAGTCTTAGAAATTCGCTAAAATCCTCTCCCTTTTTCAATTCTTAATTTACCTTTCTCATTCGCTACGGCGAACCGTTTTATTTATTTTTGCCTTTGAAATTCACGCCTTTTTCGTATTTTTATGGGAAAATCTAAAATAATAAATGATGGGTGGATTTTGGAGGGAGAGGTAAAATAAAATAGCAGATTTACACGATATAAAATCAATTTTTTTGTTACTTTTGTTACAAAACTCGTGTATGGAAACCAATATTCACAAATCCTTGATTCCAGAAATCAAACAAAAAATTGTTGCTAAGTTTAACCCTATCAAGATTATTTTGTTCGGTTCTGTGGCAACAGAAAAGACAAATGAAAATAGTGATATAGATTTGCTTGTCATTCAGGATACCACCTCTCCAAGACACCGTCGTAGTGCAGAAATTCGCAAGGCGTTGATTGGACTAAGATTTCCTATTGATATTTTAGTATATACTCCACAAGAGTTTGAAAATGAGCAAAAAGATAAGTATTCTTTTCTTAGTCAAGCACTCAAAACTTCTCGCCTGATTTATGAGCAATTATGATTTACACATTCAAGTTTGGATAGACAAAGCAGACCAAGATTTGGCAACAGCTAAATTGGTTTATCTACATCTCCCTCCCTATCTTGACACCATAGCTTTTCACTGTCAGCAAGCAGTTGAGAAGTATGTCAAAGCTGCGCTCGTATTCTTTGATTTGAGTTTTAGGCGTTCTCACGATTTGATTTATCTTTTAGAAATTTTGGCTCAGAATGTGGATATAAGCGAAGATTTATATGAAAAAGCAAGTTTGCTGAACAGTTTTAGTGTAGAGGTGCGTTATCCTAATCAAATAATTCAACTTTCACAAGATGAAATAGAATATGCTATTACCGTATCAGAGCATTTCAGGGAATTTATTTTACAAATTTTGTCAAATAATCATGCATAACAATTCCCCTCTTTTCAATTCTTAATTCACCCTCTACAATTTTTATTTATTTTTGCCTTTGAAATTCACACCTTTTTCTTATTTTTGCCCAAAACTAAGTCAATCAATCCTTTGTTTTAGGTTTTACCACTAAGCACAGAGCCACTAAGATTTGTATTTAAAAACTCCTGCGTGTTTTTGTGGTGAAACAAAAAATCAAAAAATCAAAAAATCGCCATGCCAAAGAAAAAGCAGTTACCAGAGAATAGTAATCAGTTACCAGAAAATAATCAACAACCAGCAATCGTAACGACGAACCGCAACAACCAAGAAGAATTTATAGAAATCTACGGAGCAAGGGAAAACAACCTCAAAAATATAGATGTCTTCATTCCTCGCAATAAGTTGGTGGTTATCACAGGGATAAGCGGAAGCGGCAAGTCTTCTTTGGCGTTTGATACGATATATGCGGAGGGGCAGCGGCGGTACATGGAGAGTTTTTCCTCGTATGCGCGTGGCTTCATAGGCAGCATGGAACGCCCCGATGTGGATAAAATCAATGGATTGAGTCCTGTCATTTCCATTGAGCAGAAAACAACTTCCAAAAATCCACGAAGTACAGTAGGCACAGTTACAGAGATTTACGATTTTATGCGACTGCTCTTTGCGCGCGCAGGCAAGGCGTATTCCTACGTTACGGGCGAGGAAATGGTCAAGTGGTCAGAAGACCAAATCATTGATTATATTGTCGAAACTTTTAAAAATAAAAAATTGACCTTGCTCTCGCCTGTGGTGCAGGGGCGTAAGGGACATTATCGTGAATTGTTTGTGGAAATTGCCAAAAAAGGTTATACCAAAGTGCGTGTGGACGGCGAGGTGCAGGACATCAAGCCCAAGATGCAGCTTGACCGCTATGTAATCCATGATATTGAGATTGTGATAGATAGGATAGTTCCCAAAGAGTCTGAACGCGTGCGCGTAGCCCAGTCGGTCAGCACTGCACTGAAAACCAGCAATGGAATCATGCTTACGTTGGACGAAAATGGCAAAACGCGTTACTTTTCCAAATTTCTCATGTGTCCTACCTCTGGCATTGCCTACAACGAACCCGCGCCTAATTTATTCTCTTTCAACTCTCCCTACGGTGCTTGCGAAACCTGCAACGGACTGGGCTATATCGAGGAAATCACCAAAGAATCTGTCATTCCTGACGATAGTTTGAGCATTTCGCAGGGAGGAATCGCGCCCATTGGAGAGTACCGCGACATCTGGATTTTCAAACAACTGGAATCGCTTTTGAAACAACACAAACTCAACCTCAGTACACCCATCAAAAAAATTCCTGATGAAATAATGCACGAAATTCTCTATGGCTCTGATTTAGAGATAGATGTACCTTCGGTCAAATATCCAGGAACAGAATGGACTACCAAGTTTAACGGCGTAATCAACTTTGTCAAAGACCAATATCAATATGGCACAGAAAAAATGGTCGACTGGGCAAACGATTTTATGATAACACAAACCTGCCCCACTTGTGACGGCGCAAGGCTCAAAAAAGAGGCTTTGTACTTCCGCATGGCAGATAAAAACATTTCTGAATTAGCAGGCATGGACATCAGCGAGCTGGCAAAGTGGTTCAAAGAAGCTGAAAGTCAATTTTCTGAAAAACAAAAGGCAATTGCTACCGAAGTGTTGAAAGAAATCAACAAACGCGTAGGCTTTTTGCTGGGCGTTGGGTTGGATTACCTGACCCTCCATCGTCAAATGAAAACACTTTCTGGTGGCGAGGCGCAGAGAATTAGGTTGGCAACACAAATCGGGACGCAGTTGGTGGGTGTACTTTACATTCTGGACGAGCCAAGCATTGGGCTTCACCAAAGAGATAACGAAAAGTTAATCAAGGCATTACAAGATTTGAGAGATTTGGGAAACTCCGTCATTGTAGTCGAACACGACAAAGACATGATGCTTGCCTCTGACTACATTCTGGACATTGGCGCAGGCGCGGGCGTACATGGCGGGCGCGTGGTCGCAGAAGGCAATCCACAAACTTTCCTTCAAAAACATTCTAAAACAGCAAGTTATCTGAATGGGAGGCAAAAAATAGAAATTCCCAAACAAAGGCGCAAAGGCAATGGAAAACAAATTTCTTTGAAAAACGCCACAGGTCATAACCTCAAAAACGTAACGCTAAACCTGCCTTTGGGCAAAATGATTTGCATTACAGGCGTGTCTGGAAGCGGAAAATCCTCCCTTATCCACGAAACTTTGTATTCTATTCTGAATAAACACTTTTTTAGGGCAAAAAAAGACCCACTTCCGTTTGAGAAAATAGACGGTTTGGAACACTTGGACAAGGTGATAGAAATAGACCAATCACCCATTGGCAGAACGCCGCGCTCCAATCCAGCCACCTATACCGAAATGTTTACGGACATCAGAAGCCTATTTGCCGAACTGCCCGAATCCAAGATAAGAGGCTATAAAACAGGGCGTTTCTCCTTCAATGTCAAGGGCGGCAGGTGCGAAACTTGCGAAGGTGCAGGCAAAAAAACCGTAGAAATGGAGTTCATGCCCAATGTACTGGTGGACTGCGAAACCTGCAAAGGTCGTCGTTACAACCGAGAAACTTTAGAGGTGCGCTTCAAAGGAAAATCCATCTCTGATGTACTCGACATGACCGTAGAAAATGCCCTGCCTTTCTTTGAATTTTTGCCCAAAATTTTCCGTAAGTTAAACACCCTCAATGATGTAGGCTTGGGTTACATCACGCTTGGGCAACACGCCACCACGCTTTCAGGCGGCGAAGCACAACGCGTCAAGCTCGCTACCGAACTCTCCAAAAAAGATACAGGACAGACACTTTATATCTTGGACGAGCCAACCACAGGTTTGCACTTCCAGGATATTGAGCACCTCTTGGACGTACTTAACAAGCTGACCGACAAGGGCAATACGGTTCTCATCATCGAGCACAACTTGGACATTATCAAGGTCGCTGACCACGTAATAGACATCGGACTCGAAGGCGGCGAAAGCGGCGGCACTATCGTCTGCGAAGGCACACCCGAAGAGGTCAGCAAGCACAAAAAGAGCTACACTGCGAGGTTTTTGAGGGAGGAAATGAGGAGTAGAAAATGAAATTAGTACAAGAAAATTATTAATACTAAAACAAAATGAAGATAAAGTTGAATTTTAAATTAGACGAATTAAATTTAAAAAGGGCTAAACACTTTTTTGATATTTATGAACCTGTTAGAGCAATTCATGATATGCCAAGAAGGTTTTTTTTAGGAAACAAAGAACCTCGCAAATGCCGTTTTTGTAATGGAACAAAAGAGAAAGGGGCTAAATTTAGTAAAGATGCCCATGTAATTTCTCATTTTATGGGTAATAAAAATTTATTATCTTATTTTGAATGTAATGAATGTAATGAAAAGTTTAATCCGTATGAAAATTCTTTTGCAAATTTTATAGGTGTTAACCGTACTTTTTTAGGTGTTAAGAGTCAAACAAGTAAAAAAATTC
>JAAFJS010000281.1 GCA_013298985.1 Cytophagales bacterium | reverse complement strand
TGTTTTTTCCAAAACTACTGACGATATTTGCAACGATGGTAGGTTCAGAAGAACCTCATAAACGCTCAAGTTTTCCATGCACAAAGATAGGGCTTTTATCCGACTCCACAAAAATTGTCAGACAACCGAAAATATATAACTATAATCTCTATTACTAAGAAGTGAATTTGATTTAAACGCTATCAAGTGAGAAAAGGATTTTCTCTTTCTGAATATCCTCATTACTCCTCTCAGAGTAGTAACTATCAGGAAAAAGGCAATGAACCAGATAAGCATAATTGTTAAAGGGTTAATAAGTGTTGATATTTGTAATTAAAACGCTTTGACTTGGTATGTTATTGTCTGAATATATGATAAACTACTCGTGCAAGCATTTTAATATTTCAAATAATTTTAAAATAGTCTATACAAAAAACTGACATATTGGCATGATTTGATTTTGGATTAATTTTAGAGAAGCAGTTTTTATATTATCTTTAATTTATCTACATTCATTTTTTCGTATTTGTCTTTTTCCCTTTAACTTACATCATTAAATCTCAAAAATATTTTATGAATTATTCAGAAGAATTCCGCAAATTTGCTGTCAAAGACCAAGGAATCAATGGTTTGACGTATGATAAATATGTAAACAACCTTCATAGCATTTCTAATTTACATACCATCACCAACCTCACACCCAATATCATCGAGGAACGCCGCATGAACGCAGTCGCAATGGACGTTTTCTCACGATTGATGATGGATAGAATTATTTTCTTGGGTGTACCGATTGACGACTACGTTTCCAATATAGTCGTTGCTCAGTTGCTCTTTTTGGAGTCTGTTGATGCCAAGCAAGACGTAATTATGTATATGAACTGCCCTGGCGGTTCTGTGTATGCAGGTTTTGGGATTTACGATTGTATGCAGTACATAAAGCCCGATGTAGCCACTATCTGCACAGGTTTGGCGGCTTCGATGGGCGCAGTTTTGCTTTGCGCGGGCGCGGCGGGCAAGCGTGCGGCATTGCCTCACTCACGCATTATGATTCACCAGCCACTTGGTGGGGCGCAAGGACAAGCCTCTGATATTGAGATTTCTTACAAGGAAATTACCAAAGTCAAAAAAGAACTTTACGACATTATCTCCAAGCACTCAGGGCAAGACTACGAAAAAGTATGGCAGGATTCTGACCGCGACTATTGGCTCATAGCCCAAGAAGCAAAACAGTACGGACTCATAGACGAGGTGCTGGAAAGACAAGCAAGATAAAAGCAGAATAAAATAAAACTACAAATTATTACGTTGCTAAATTGTTATTCTAAGTCAAATTCTTAACTTAGCGATAACAATTTAGCAACTCATTTATATTATTCACCCCAAATGTTAAAATCTAATACGGTTACTTGTTCGTTTTGTGGCGCAGGAAAAGCAAACGTCAGCCTGATGGTATCTGGCTCAGAAGGACACATCTGCAACGAATGTATCGTGCAGGCGTATGATATTCTGATGCAGGAAAACCAGCCCAAAAAGAAAGAACTTCCTAAGCTCAACCTAATGAAGCCTTTGGAAATGAAACGGTACTTAGACCAATACATTATCGGGCAGGACAAGGCAAAAAAAGTCATTTCAGTAGCCGTTTATAATCACTACAAACGCCTCCTACAAAACGCCAAAGAAGACACAGATGACATTAGCCTCGAAAAGTCTAATATTATTTTGACAGGCGAAACAGGAACAGGTAAAACCCTGATAGCAAGAACATTAGCCAAAGTATTAGAAGTGCCTTTTTGTATCGCAGATGCCACCGTACTCACTGAGGCAGGCTACGTAGGCGAAGACGTAGAAACAGTGCTTTCGCGACTCTTGCAAGCGGCAGATTACCATGTAGAGCTGGCAGAAAGAGGCATTGTTTATATAGATGAAATAGACAAAATCGCCCGAAAATCTGATAATCCGTCCATCTCGCGCGACGTAAGCGGCGAAGGCGTACAGCAAGGTTTACTCAAACTGCTGGAAGGAACTACCGTACACGTGCCGCCCCAAGGAGGCAGGAAACACCCTGACCAACAGCTTATTACGGTCAATACAGAAAATATTTTGTTTATCTGCGGTGGTGCTTTTGAGGGGTTGGACAGAAAAATAGCCGCCCGCCTCAATACGCGTCCGCTTGGATTTGTGGGTACGCTACAAAATTTTGGAAAAAATGCAGACGTAAATAAGGAAAACTTGCTCCAACACGTAACACCCCAAGATTTGAAATCTTATGGGCTAATTCCTGAGTTGGTGGGGCGATTGCCAGTGCTTTGCCATTTAGACCCACTGGACAGAAATGCCCTCAAATCCATCTTGACCGAACCCAAAAACGCCATTATCAAGCAATATAGAAAACTATTTGAAATGGAAAAAGTCAAACTCCAAGTTACCGAAGATGCCTTAGAAATGATAGTGGATAGGGCAATGGAACTCAAAGTGGGCGCACGCGGACTGCGTTCTATCTGCGAATCCATTATGACTGATGCCATGTACGAATTGCCTTCGCACCCCGAAATCAAAGAATTTGTACTGGACAAACCCTATATAGAAAAACAACTGATTAAAGAAAGACAACTTACCTATCTGAGGGCGGCATAAGGATAAATGGTATTGCTTTTGTAACGATTTATAGTACAATTACGTTAAAAAAAAGTATAACACCCCCAACATTAGATGAGCAAATACCAAATTATTTTCATTTTTACTGCCGTTTTTATTTTTGTCAAATTTTCCTCCCAAGTCACTGGGCAGACTCCTCAGTACAAAATGGGTTGCCTATTCGATACTGCCAAATATGGAAAAGTTCCTGCAAAAGCCACACTACTCACCCGCGAGTACAAGGTCTTGCCCGCGCGTAACTCCCTCAAAAAGTATTGCCCTATCCCGCGCAACCAGGGCGATTTTGGCACTTGTACGGCTTGGGCAGTTGCCTACGCCGCGCGAACCATCATCGAGGCAAGGCAGAACAATCTACTCACTATCCAGCAAATCACACAAAATTCCTTTTCGCCTACCTTTACGTATAGCATGGCTAAATTTAATTTTGACAAAGAATGTACCTACGGCGCGTTCATAGCTGATGCACTGGAAAATATGAAAAAAAGTGGTGCTGTCAAATTTACCGATTTCAGAGGTGATTGCCCTACCACTGTTCCCAAAAATTTATTGACAAAAGCACAAAATTTTAAAATCAAAGGTTATTTAAAACTTTTTAACCCCTCTGACAAAAACCAAAGCAAGTGGTTTAGAACCCACGCCGTTAAGAAAAGTTTGGCAGAAAACAAACCTGTCATTATTGGTATGAAAAGCCCCGAATCTTTCCAAAAAGCAAAAAATTGTTGGCTACCCACCGAAGACCCCGAAGATGAGCATTACGGTCATGCCATGACCATTATTGGCTATGACGATACCAAGTTTGGTGGTGCTTTCGAGGTAATGAATAGCTGGGGAACAGCATGGGGAAATCAAGGATTTATGTGGGTACGCTACCAAGATTTTGCTAATTTTGTGCGCGAGGCGTATGAGATGATAGAACTCCCAAGCAAAAATGCACCCCCTACCGCGTCGCTTTCTGCTGACCTTTCTGGCAAACTCAAAATGATGACCGCAAGCGGCGAAGAAATAAAACCCACTTGGAATGGAAAGTTTTATCAGGTACAAAATATGATGGTTTCGGGTACAAAATTTCGTTTGTTTCTCTCCAATAATGAGCCAGCTTATGTTTATGTGTTTGCCTCAGACCACGAAAATCAACTCCTCCAACTTTTTCCGCATGGAGAAGGAGTCAGCCCTGCCCTGCTTTCCAAGAAAAACGAAGTTGCCATTCCTGACGAAGAACATTATTTGGCATTAGACCAGGCAGCAGGAACGGATTATTTATGCGTGATTTATTCAAAAGAAGTAATTGATACTCAAGGGCTTAGAAATAATATAGAAAACCAATCAGGCTCTTTGGTAGAAAAAATACAAAAAGCATTGGCAGGCAAATTAGTAGCCTCCCAAGACGTAAACTACAAAGTGAGTGAAATTGCTTTTTCTGCCACCAGCAAGGGCAAAGAAACCGTTTTATTGGCTTTGGAGGTAAAGCATAAGTAGTTCAACAAATGTAAGCGTATTTTGGATTATCACAGTCCCGTTAGGGACACGAGCTTTGTAGAAATCAATAAAGAACAATAAGCAAAAGTCCCGTTAGGGAATTCCATTCGGGGACGTAACTTTTTCATTTACAAATATTTGTGCCGTCCCTAATTAATTTTCAAGAAATATTCGTTCTTGGGATACCACCGTTAAAACGGTGGCTTAAATATAACTTACCGTTTTAATGCCGCAGTGGAACTGGTAAGGACTCACAGAACGGTTAATTTATGAAACTGAATAAGGGACTTATTGAAATATAATTTATCCTAATTTTCTACAAAACGGTTGCGCCCACAGTGGAACTGCTAATGGCACTAAACAACAAAACTCTTATTTTTGTTGATGTACTTAATTAAGCTGATTTTGCGTTATTCAATCTTCCCTAACAACTGCAAATCACAGACAAAGCATCAAAAAATCAAATGGAAAAATCTATTACAATCCAAATAAACACCAAATACCATACGACTGGCGAACTACGCGAAAAAACTGAGCAAGTTTGGTTTGTCTTGCATGGCTACGGGCAACTGGCAGCGTTTTTTATCCAAAAATTTGATTGTTGGGACAAAGAAAAAAACTATGTCATTGCACCACAGGGACTTAACAAGTTCTACCTCAAAGAGTTTTCTGGACGAGTAGGCGCAAACTGGATGACCAAGGAAGACCGCCTTAATGAAATCACCAACTATGTCAATTACCTAAACTTAGTCTATCAAACTGAGCTACAAGGTATTGATTTACAAAAAGTTAAAGTAAACATTTTGGCATTTTCGCAGGGCTGCGCGACTGCGAGCCGTTGGATAGCGTATAGCCATTTAAAATTTGATAAATTTGTCGTTTGGGCGGGCGAAATTCCGCAAGATGTCATTGAAAACCCTATTTTTAAGACTTTGCCACTCATGATGGTTTGGGGCAAGCAAGACGAACTCATCAAACCCGAATTTACAGAGCCAATGCTTCAAAAAATAAAACACTTAGGGCTGAACCCTCAGTTTATTTATTTTGACGGCGGACACGAGCTAAACGAACAAGTATTAAAAGAGATAAACGAAATGACCATCGTTTAGTAGCGTTTTTTTGTGTATTAGACTTCTTGCGAAAGTATCCTCTTTTTCCCTCTCAGAAGGAGAGGGCGGAGGGTGAGGCGATAAAAAAACACTTTTGCAGGAAGTATAAGTTATAATAAGCCCATTTCATTTTAAAATTTGAAATTAGGAAAATGAGTCCACAAGAAAGAAAAAAACTAATCTTAGACTTGCTTGCCGAAAAAGAAAGCCTAAGCGTCAAGGAATTTGCCGAAAGATTGTCCATTTCAGAAATTACGATTCGCAGGGATTTGCTCTTGCTTTCTGAGCAAGGCTTGCTCGCACGCACGCATGGGGGCGCGATGCAGATGGAAGCGGCACAAGTTTTATTTAATTTTGAAAACAAATTAGACAAAAAACAAGCAGAAAAAGACTACATTGCGGGGCTGGCGGCAAAGTTTATCGAGCCAAATGATACTGTTTTTTTGGATTGTGGCAGTACCGTTTTTGCGCTTTGTAAGTACCTCAGAAATATTCCTAAGCTAAAAATCATTACTAATTCCCTGCCCATTTTGGGGGAATTGATAAGCTACAAAGACTTAGAAATCAATATGATAGGCGGCGAAGTAGATATAGCGCGCAAGGCGGTGCATGGGCATATTGCCTACGAACACATCAGCAAGTATCACGCACACAAGGCTTTTATTGGTGTTGATGGAATTTCCCTCCAAAACGGACTGACCGCCCACAGCGAGAAAGAAGCAGGAATGTCCCAAGCCATTGCTAAACAGGCAGATACCGTTTTTTTGCTTTGTGATTCCTCGAAAATAGAAAAAGATAGCTACCTCAAATTTGCGCCTCTGTCTATGGTAGATTACTTGATTACTGATGCAAATTTTGATGCAAAACAAAAACAAGCGTATGAAAAAAAAGGCTTAAAAGTAATTTGCAAATGAGTAACCACAAAAATCCTAAGTAATGCGAATTAAATAAAGTAATTGTTTATACCCATATCCAATCCTATTATATTGACCACTATAAGCACTACCATCATATTCATTTGTGCCTAATAAGTTTGGCAACCATGGTTTGAAAACACTATCATCTAAAGCAACTGTTAGCAATTCAGGTGAGAATATGCACGCCTCTTTTTGTGTCATCGCACTCAAAATATGCGCTATATTTTGAATAAAAATATGTTCAAATAAATTAATAAAATCTTGATGACTTATATTTGCTAAGAGCTTATTAAAATCAATTTGATAGAGATTACTTTTGACATCTTTGTAACTTAGGATACTGTGCAAAGTAGGTAAATCTAATCAATTACCTAAAAAGTAAAGTAGGTTTATCTTTGATAAAAGGGCGTGTGCAGCTTGTGATAATGTGAGTGAATTTAGCACTGCTAACATTTTCGCACTTTGCTCGAAATCGCCTTTTAAAAAGCGTTTTACTGTTTTATGAAGTTTTTTTATAGTTTTGAATCTGAGAAATGTTTGTTGTTTGACCACGCAAAGGTATAGCTTTTCTATACCTTTTGCAAACATTTATCGATATAAGTATCTGAAATAATGATACTTATAGCTCTTTTAATAACAACAAGTTAAGAGTCAAATATAGTTTTGAGGGCTATTTAAAAACTAACCCTTCTTTTTTACCAGAGGGGTTATGTTTCTTTTTATTTCTTCTTCTTCATTTCCAAATAATCCAACGTCAAGTTACAAAGTGCCTTCACGCCCAGCGTAAAGCCGCTTTCGTCTATGTAAAAATCTGGCGTGTGGTGAGGTGCTACATTTTCAGGACTTTTATCTTTTGCCATGCCACCCAAGAAAAAGAAAAAGCCTGGTATTTTTTGAGCAAAAAACGCAAAATCTTCTGCGCCCATGGCTGCTTTTTGTAAG
>JAAFJS010000280.1 GCA_013298985.1 Cytophagales bacterium | reverse complement strand
GCATAGTGGCGACATCAGACATATCCCAAACAAGGTGGGAACTGCGGAGTATATCAACATCAATATCAATGAGTTGCGTAAGGCAAATGCCAAATATGTAACCTTTACGTGCAATGCGTACAGTGCGGGCGAAATCACGCCAAACTTGGTGGTGGGCTGGATGAACTCCCAATTCCCAATGACTATCTCCGAAACCAAAGGGGTGGCGTATGACCCTTCTTGTGTGCAGCACCAAGTCAGAGTAACGCAAGGACTGGCGAAGGGCTTGGTATTTGGGGTCTTGGACGTGGACGCAAAGGAAGTGATTTGGCTCGAAATGCCTTTCGGCGGACAGGTAGTTCAGAACTTGGATTTCGGTGGGGTGAAGGCACTGATAGCGAAATTAGATAGCAAGCTGTCCATCGGTAACTTGCTGACTATCAAAGCAGAGGCGCAAAAAATGCAAATCGTAGCAACACCCGAAGAGGCAGAGGAGGTCTATGACCAAAAGTGGGGCGCAAATACAGCAGGGGTTACGAAGCTGCTGGTGGATTAAAAACAAAACCCTGTTAGTCGTTGAAAACGCTAACAGTGGTTTTTTACCATATTAAAAGTTAGATTTTAAACCGTAATGGAATTATTCGCTTTTAATGCAGTCCGAACGGTTCGCCGTTGCGATTGCAAATTCGGACTAACGGGATGAAAGATTCAAAATCATTTAAAAATCATGATTAATCATTTTAATGAGCTATTACGCTTCAAAAATAGGATTGAAGGTAGAACAATAACAAATGTATATTACGAAAATGTGTTTTTTGAAGATGAATTACCTTTTGAAAACTCATTATTCCATGATGTGCCGTATGATATAATTTTAGAATTTGATAAATCTATCTTTTTTAAGCTGACCTTAGAGAATGTATTTATTGAATACGAAATTGGGCTTACTGAGATTTTTGCCGTTGCCAATTTCCCTTCCTCTAAGATAAATGACTCTCTTTGGCATAATTTGCTAAACATACCTATCGATTCTGTATCATTTCTATTGGAAAATGACAAAAGAGAGAATATCTACGAAGATTTTTTGTTTGGAAAAAAGCAGAACTTGCAACAAATTTTCTTTGCAGGGATTAAATTTTCTTTGAAAAATGGTAAGCATTTTTATATTTACTCTGCTGAGTGTACAAGTGATTTAGGCAATGAATATTATTTTTCAAGACCTGCAACCGTATTTACTATATTTTTTGATAAAGAGAAAGACATCAAATATATAAATTTACCTTTTTTTTAAAGTTAACTAAAAACTAATCACAAAATGGACTGGAACACATTAAGAGAAAAGATATATTACTTAGATGGTTCATTTAGAGATATTTATGTCTTGAATACTACACGAAAGGACTGGGAAGAGTGGATAGACATGGTCAATAATAATTACTGTGTCAAATTCTACACAGAGGAAATGGAGGAAGTTAAAAATGCAATTGATAAGAGTTTAGTTTTTGATTTTTGGGATAAAAAAACGGTTTTATCCAATAGAGTATCAATTTTCTTAGATAGCATTGTTATCAACTGTTTCTTTGCTTGTGAGCAAGAAATAGACAATGACATCATACCGAAAGAAATAAATACGATTGATGACCACGATAAATTGATGAATTACCTAAAAAATGTATCAAAAACGCTTGATAAGCAAGTGGTTATGACACCAGAGAGTATTTATCCTAACGATAATCCTAACCTCATTATAGTTGAAAAAGAAGAAACAATAATAAATCTTGAATATGGTGTTGAAAATCTGGATTCTAAGGAAAGTGAAATAAATCCTTTATCAACTCAAAATCAATCAGATAGCTTAATAAAATTTAAAATGTGGCTTAAATCAAATACATACAAACAAGTTAAAAACTTTGTGGCGGAGGCTGAAAAGCGAAATTTTGTAGGAATAGATTGGCAATATGTAAAGGGAGATTTAGCACAGCATGAGTATGGGCTTGTTTTGGATATCATTGCCGAGCAAATCTATGAATATCAGTCAGAAATAGATGAAGATTTCTATAAAATGATTTGCGAAGTTGCTGACCTCTTGGGCATGAAGAACTCCGAATATTTCTTTTTACAAGAACTTATTAGAAGTAAAAACAAAATTCCTTTGCCTGTGAAAAGTAAAGTGAGGGAAATTCTATTTCTTCTGGAAAATAAGTAAGAGTTTGTCTGCCTGCGCCGTTGTCTTCTTTATGAGGACTCGAATAAAATTTAAAAAAATTAAAGCACAAGTATATCTTTTGCGTCAAAATTTATAAATTTGGGAAAAAAGAGAAAGAACATGAAAGCATTAGAGTTTTCCACTATATTAAACCCTTCTCATCAAATAGAAATTCCACAAGACTATTGGAATTTGCTTGCCAAGCAGCCCAAGGTGCGAATTATCATTTTGATAGACGAGTCTGAAACAGAAATAGAAGATTGGAACAATCTATCTGCTCAACAGTTCATAGAAGGTTATGCAGATGAAGATGCTATCTATGACAAACTATAAATCTAAATTTTGATGTATCGCTTTGGAGATATTGTATTGATTGCGTTCCCCTATTCTAACAATGAGGGAAATAAAAAACGACCTGCGCTTGTGCTTTTAGATGCAGGAGATAATGATGTTCTATTGGCAAGAATTACCAGTCAATATGTAAATACAGATTTCGATGTAGTGATTAGTGAATGGCAACAAGCAGGTCTATTAATTCCTTCTTATGTTCGTTTGCACAAACTTGCCACACTTGAAACTATGCTGATTGATAGACGGTTAGGGCATTTATCATCAAATGACTTGGAAAAAATAGAGGCAAAACTCAGTGAGATTTTTAGTGATTTATAATATCATTGCACCCTTGTCTGTGTTCCCACAGACAACTCCACTGCAATAACTTTCTTGCTATGGAAAACCATTTGAGGGGAGTTATTATCTTATTTAAAAAATTGATAATCAATGATTTAGCTTTAAATTAAAATTTCTTGCTACCCTCTTGCCTTGTATCAAAAAAGTTAAGCAGTGTGATGTTTTCTACTTTAACTTTTATGCGATAAAACAAGCGAGTCTGCTTGGTAATCAAAAAGCCATTGCGTGTGTCTTCGTTTTGCGTCTTCGTGTGAGATAAGATTTTCTTCATTTTCGCTTTCTTCATAGCTTTCCAAAACTTCAATAGACTTCTTGCGAAAGTAATTAGAACAAAAATAAAGTAAATTTGTGAGATGAAAGCAACAAAATTTGATGTATTGTCCAAGCTGTCTAAAACCAAGTTTCGTCGCTATACAGGCGTGGAACGCTATATTTTTGATGTAATGGTATTAATTGTTGATGAATACGACCTTCAGACCAAGTTAAAGGAAGGTCGTCCGAGCAATTTAGGTACATCTGACCAAATTTTAATGCTCTTGGAATATTACCGTGAAAATCGCACTTTTTTTCATTTAGGCACCTCTTACGGCTTACACGAAAGTAATGCTCACAAAACAATTGTCAAAATAGAGAATATTTTAATACAATCAGGCTATTTTCGTTTGAGTGGTAAAAAAATGCTGTTGTCAGATAAAAAAATAAAACGTATTTTAGTTGATGTTACTGAAACACCTGCACAGCGTCCCAAAAAAAAAGACGAAACAAGCGACCAATCAGACGTTCATCCAAGCAAAAAAGAAAATATAGTGGCAAGAAAAAATATCATACGCACAAAATCCAAATGATTATAGATGCCGATACAAAGCAAATTGTCAGTGTTCATTTTGAAAAAGGTGCTTGCCACGATTTTAAATTGTACAAAAAAACGAAAATTCGTATCCACCCGAATATAAAGCAACAAGTAGATAGTGGCTATCAAGGTTCACAAAAATTGCATAGCAATACGGAACTACCTGTCAAATCCTCTAAACACAAGCCATTAACGAAGCAAAACAAACAAGATAATCGTAAATTGGCAAAGGAAAGGGTTTATGTAGAGCATACAAACAGAAAGTGTAAGGTATTTAAATTGCTTAAAAATCATTATAGAAGTCATAGCAGGTATGGATTGAGAGCTACCTTAATCGCTTCTTTTGTAAATGCCAATGCAGCTTAATTTACTTTCGCAAGAAGTCTATTGCATATACTCTTTAAAATCGTCCAATGGCGCATTAAAATCTGGAGAAACATACAGAATAGCCTCTTTACCAGCACCATACTCAAAGGGGAGCTTTTGTGTAGATGCTGTTTGTTGCTTGTTCAGCAACATTTGTAAAATTGCGTTTTGATAGTCATTTGGAAGGCTTTGCACAAAAAATAAAGCCATATCCAAATGCAATGATACATTTAAAGTGTTTTCCATTGTTTTTTGTAGTTTAATGAACAAAGATACAAATTTTAATTTTTTCACCCTACACCAACCATCTCCAAACTTCTATTGATAAATGCGGTCAGCGAAGCCCCATTGAGCATATTTTGAGAAAGCAAAGCCAAATCGTACAGTTGTTTGGCAAATTGCTGTTGCTTTTCAGCATTTTCTATTTTCAGCAATTTGTCGATGTGCGGGTGATTGCCGTTAATGACCACATTGTACTGCTCAGGCATATTGGCAAAATAGTCCATGCCGCCGCCACTTGCTTTTGCCATGTCGCGCATACGACGCATAAACTCTGGTAATGTGATAGTTACAGGCAGTTCGTCCGTTGGCATAGCCTCCACACTGATTTCTGCCCTGCCGCTTGCGCTTTTAAAAATCTCTGTTATTTTGGCTTTTTCGTCTTCGGTGAGTGCCGTAGCTAAGTTTTCTCCTTTGTCTATCAATTTGTCAATTATCTCAGCGTCAATGCGTTTCATCACCGTTTTTTCCCACTTGCGCTCTATCGTATTAATAAAATGACTGTCCAAAATATTGTCCAATTTCAATACGCTGTACGAACGCTTTTTGGCAGATTGGATAAAAGTGTGCTGTTTTTCTGCGTCAGTAGTGTAAAGAATAACCACATTTTCGTCCTTGTCTTTTTGATTTATGCTAATGAGTTCCTTGTATTCGTCAAAGGTAAATAGCTTACCATCAAGGTCTTCCAAAAGTAAAAACTGATTGGCACGTTCTTGGAATTTCTCGTCCGTAATCATACCAAACTTTACAAAAATGTCCAAACTTGCCCACTTTGCCTCGTAGGTTGGGCGGTCATTTTTGAAAAGTTCTTGGAGCTTGTCCGCGACCTTGCGCGTGATGTACGAATTGATTTTCTTTACGTTGCTGTCTGCCTGTAAAAAGCTACGCGAAACATTCAGAGGAATATCAGGAGAATCAATTACGCCATGCAAGAGTGTGAGAAACTCAGGCACAATTTCCTTTACTTCGTCAGTGATAAATACCTGTTTCTGATAGAGTTGTATTTTATTTTTCTGAACCGTAATGTCATTTTTTACCTTTGGAAAATACAAAACGCCTGTCAGGTTAAAAGGATAATCTACGTTGAGATGAATCCAAAAAAGCGGGTCTTCACTCATAGGGTAAAGCTCTTTGTAGAACGCCAAATAATCTTCATCTTTGAGGTCATTGGGGCTTTTTGTCCAGATGGGCTTGGTATTATTGATGACTTCGCCCTCAAACTCTATTTCGTAAGGAAGAAATTTGCAATATTTCTGTAAAATGCCTTCAATTTTGTATTTTTCCAAGAAATCTTCTGAATCTTCGGCTATGTGCAAAATGATGTCTGTGCCTCTGCCTTCGCGTACTGTTGAGGTGATTTCATATTCTGTACTGCCATCACAAGTCCACATTACTGCCTCTGAGCCTTCCTGCCATGACTTTGTAACTAACTGCACATTACTCGCCACCATAAATGCAGAATAAAATCCAAGCCCAAACTTGCCAATTAACTGCTGTACTTCCTCTTTTTTGTCTTTGTACTTTTCAATGAACTCAGTTGCACCTGAAAACGCAATCTGATTGATGTACTTTTTGACTTCTTCCTCTGTCATGCCTACGCCATTGTCGGAAATGGTGATGGTTTTTGCTTCTTTATCTAATGTTACGGTTACTTTGGTAGCACCTACTTCGCCCGCAAACTCACCCATTGCCGAGAGGCTTTCCATCTTCTTAGTTGCGTCCATTGCATTGGAAATCAACTCTCTCAAAAATATTTCGTGGTCAGAATAGAGAAATTTCTTGATAATTGGAAATATGTTTTCGGTATGAATTGATATAGTTCCTTTTTCCATGATTTTATTCGTTTTTTTAAATTGTTTTTGTTGGTTATTTTTAGTAAGACTTTCTTTTTGTTTTGAGCCTGACTTATTATTATTTTATTTTTACAAGAATTCTACCATGCAAAGAAACAAGAAAAAATGTCAGTAAAATAGAAGAGGGTACAGAAATTTTGGCAGGTACAAAAAAGATGAATAGAATATGAATTATTGATGAAAAACAGAACATTGCTTGTTTCTCTCAGATTTTTTTTTTTAGTTTATCAAAAATTGGAGATGATTCTAATTGTATGATAACCTCCCCCTACCCCCCTCCAAAGGGGGAAACAGCCTTTTCTCCCCCTTTGGAGGCGCAGTGCAACTGGGGGTGGGGGGAGGTGAAATTTTGAGTATCATACATTTGAAAACACTATAAAGATTTGTTTTTAACTTTTTGATTTTCAATTTATTAACTATTTTATTTCAATTTAAACTCTTTTAAAAATGGAACAATTAGGACTATACACAGGACAGCTTATGACAATGCTGGTGCAGTATTTACCCAAAGTGGTAGGTGCGATAGTGGTTTGGGTTATCGGCTCATGGATAATTGGCAATGTGGTCAAAGGGCTGGGCAACATGATGGCATCACGTAATTTTGATGTTTCCTTGCGCGGTTTTCTGCGAAGTTTGGTCAATGTGGGCTTAAAAGTAATGTTACTTTTCAGCATTGCGGGCATCATGGGCATTGAAACTACCTCTTTTATTGCGGTGCTTGGCGCGGCAGGCTTGGCAGTAGGCTTGGCTTTGCAGGGCAGTTTGGCAAACTTTGCAGGCGGCGTTCTGATTCTGATTTTCAAGCCTTTCAAGGTTGGAGATGTGATTACCGTAGGTCCTCACAATGGCGAAGTCAAAGAAAT
>JAAFJS010000028.1 GCA_013298985.1 Cytophagales bacterium | reverse complement strand
TCGTAAAAAATGTTTATCGAGGCAAAAGAAAATATTTTCAAAATATTTGGGAAATTGTTTGTGGGATTGTAAACTTAAAGAATCCTAAACTCAAAAAAGTACAAACTATTTAAACAAGTTATCTATTGCATCAGTCTATGGTCATGAAAAGATACAGCTATGCTACCATTATGTCTTTCTGCTTGCTTACCTTGGCGGGTTTTGCTTTGTTGCCGCGTTTGTCGGTGCAGCTAAATCCTTCTGAGGGTTTGGGTAATTTGACTGTAAGCTATACACTACCTTCCGCCTCGCCCGATGTGATAGAACGTGCAGTTACAGCACGCTTAGAGGGCGCATTTAGCACGTTGCAGGGCATTACGAAGGTAAGTTCGGTATCACAATATCATTTTGGGTATATCATGCTTTCCTTAGACAAAAAAGTTGATTTGAGCCAGTTGCGTTTTGAGGTAGCCATGCTCATTCGCCAACTCTATCCGTCTTTGCCCCCAGCACTTTCCTACCCTACTATTAGTCTGCATACACCCGAACAGACAGAAAAGTACAAGCCCTTGATGACCTTACAATTCAACGGAAATACCACGCCAAGCGCTTTACAGACTTATGCAGAAGAACAAATCAAGCCCAAGTTAGCGCAAATAGAGGGCATTTATGAGGTAAATGTTACAGGGGGAAACAAAAAAGAATGGGTGCTGCGCTATGCTAATGAGGACTTAGCGCATTTGGGTATGCAGGAAAGCGATATTACAGGGGCAGTGCAGAGGCATTTTCAGCAGCAAAACTTGGGCATTGCCCTACAAGCCGATGGCTCGCGCCTAGTGGTTGCTTTGAGTCCGCACCAATCAAATCGGACTGCCGACCACTTGGAAGGATTGGATATTTGGAAAAATATTCCCCTCAAAAAAACTGGCAGTCGTATGGTCTATCTCACTGATTTGGTACAGATTAGCAAGGAAGAGCAGCCAACTATTTCTTTTTACAGAATTAATGGCAAAAATGCGGTCAATCTGAACTTGACTGCTGCCGCCAATGCCAATCAGCTTTATTTGGCAGGCGAAATAAGAAAAATGTTGTTAGAAATCAATCAAAATCTCCCACAGACTTATCAAATACGCATAGACTATGATGCTACGGAATATATCAAAGAGAACTTAGACAAGATTTGGGTGCAGTCGGGTTTTGCTGTGTTAATCTTAATAATTTTTGTGTTACTCACTACCAGAAATTTTATTTATACGCTGTTAATCGTGATTGGGACTGTGGTAAATTTAGCCTTGTCTTTTATTTTATTTTATTTATTGGAGGTAGAGATTCATCTTTATTCGCTTGCCGCCCTTACTACCTCTTTGGGTATGCTCATGGACAATATGATAGTGATGATAGACCATTACCGACGCTACCGCAATTTACAAGTATTTACAGCCTTGCTTGGTGCTACCCTCACTACCATTGCGGGCTTGAGTGTCATTTATTTTTTGCCCGAAGAAAGCCGTATGGACTTGCTTGATTTTGCTTTGGTGATGGTCATTACCTTAATAGTTTCTTTGCTTGTGGCTTTATTTTTTATTCCTGCGGTGATGGAAAGAGGTATTTTGTCATCAATAAATTCACAAACGAAAACACCTATAAAAACAAACAAAGGCATGAGGCGAAAGGCTTATTTTTCTTTCATCTATACATTGCTAATTAATTTTTTATTGCGTTTCCGCAAAACGGCTATTTTTCTTATTGTTCTTTTGTTTGGCTTGCCTGTTTTTCTTTTACCCAATAAAATAGAAGGAGAAAGCACTTGGGCAAAATGGTACAACCAGACATTGGGGAATGAATATTATATAGAAAATATCCAACCCTATATCAATAAATGCCTGGGAGGTACGCTACGGCTTTTTGTGCATTATACCTATGAAAAGTCGTATTACTCCAAAGCCGAACGAACAGCACTTTACCTCGTTGCGGGCTTGCCTAACCAAAGTACGCTGGCACAGATGAACGACATTATGCTTAAATACGAAGCCTACCTTTCTCGCTACCCTGAAATAGACAGGTTCATTACGAGTGTGCAAAGTGGGCAACAGGCAAGCATTGTGGTTTTTTTTAAACCTGAATATGATAAGGGTGCTTTCCCCTACATTTTAAAAAACAGAAGTATTGCCCTCTCTACCGAAATGAGTGGGGTGAGCTGGGACATTTTTGGTGTGGGGCAGGGCTTCAGCCAAAATGCAGAGGAGAATAGTACGCCTACTTTTAATGTGCAGCTTTATGGGTATAATTACAATGAATTGGAAAGACAAGCGGTAATCTTAAAGAAAAAGTTAGAAGCACACCCTCGCATACAAGAGGTCAATATCAATAAAAGCCCCAACTGGTGGGGAAATAAAAACCTGTATGAATATATTTTGGACATAGCCCCTCAAAAACTGGTCATACAGTCCTTAGACAATACCAAAGCCTATACTTTATTAGAAAAACAAAATGCACTTCCGCGCCCAGACCTGTATCAGCTACTTCGTGGGGAGTATATTCCTATCAAAATTATTCCAAAACAAACAGAAAGTTTTGATGTTTGGCAACTGAACCATCAGGTTTTTCAGCTGACTAAGCAAAGGCAAGATAGCATAGCCACCTCAGCTATAAAATTTGAGAATCTGGCGAGCATAAAACGAGAAAAAGTAATTTCAGAAATCCACAAAGAGCGCCAGCAGTACCTCCGCATGGTTAGCTTTGAGTATTTTGGGAGTAGCGTTTTTGGGGAGAAATTTTTAGATGAAAAACTCAAAGAGATGGAAAGTATATTTCCTTTGGGCTACTCGGCAAAAAAGATGAGTTATAATTGGTTCATGGAAAATGCTAAAAAACAATATGGATTAATTGGCTTGGTGCTTTTATTGATTTATATTATTTGTGCTATCACCTTTGAATCGTTGTTACAGCCCTTAGCCATTATTTTATTAATTCCGCTTTCGTTTATTGGTGTCTTTGTTACCTTTTACTTTTTTGATTTTAATTTTGACCAAGGAGGCTATGCTTCTTTTGTATTGCTCAGTGGTACAGTAGTCAATGCAGGGATTTTTATTATTGCGGAGTATAACCAGCTAAAAAAACTGCACCCACACACCCAAGATTTAAAGCTATACATCAGTGCCTATAACCACAAAATTATTCCCATCTTGCTTACAGTGCTTTCTACTGTAGCAGGCTTTATTCCATTTTTAGTTTATGGACAAAAAGAGCCTTTTTGGTTTGCGCTTGGGGTAGGTACTATTGGCGGACTGCTGATGTCGTTGCTGGTGATTATCCTCTATTTACCCATTCTATTGTCTATGAAAGCTACCACACGCAGTTAGCCTTTCTCAGCAAGCGGAAAGTGCTATGATGCGTTTAGTAATTTTACCTATAAATATCACATTTGTACTTAAAATAACAAATAATAGAGTAAATAAAAATAAATGAAATATAAAATACTCATAATCAATAAATTAACAATTAACAATTAACAATTAACAATTAACAATTAACAATTAACAATTAACAATTAACAATTAATTCATAATTTTTTTGCTAAAAAATTTGTTTTTACAAAATTACTTACTTATCATTGTAGAGTAAATCATATTTCTTATTTTCAAACTCTTTAAAATCTTAGTATTATGAAAAATCGTAAAAAATTAGCAAAGGGAGTCATCGCACTATCTATGGCTCTCAGTTTTGGCGCAGCTATCCTTGCCCCTACGCATGAGGCAGTGGCAAGTGGGAATGAACCTGCCTGTACTGGTTGTAAGCAATTATGGTGTCAATCGACTATGAGTTATAAAGCCTGCTCCTCAACTGGGAATGGAAATACTTGCTATAAAGATACATCATGCTCTTAAAATTAAAATCACTACCCTCACTCTCGATAGATTGAGGGTAGTGATTCTTTGTGAATTATTGCACCAAAATATACCTCTTTCATGAAAAAAAATACATTCATTATTTATTATATTTTTAGTCTGCTTATTTTCTGCTGGGCTTGCCAAGAAAATCAAAAATCGGAGAAAATAAATACCACGATAACTTACGGTGTAGATACACTTAATATCCCTATTGATTCAACCAGTCAAAATTTTTATTTTATTTTCAATCACTTCAAACGGAATAATAGTGAATACCTTGTTTACTTCAACAGTTATCGCCATTCTTTGGACATTATCAATTTAGATAGCCAAAAAGTAAGCAATATCATATTTTTGGAAAAGGAAGGTAATAATGGTATTATGAACCCTACCAGTGTTCATTTCCAAAATCAAGACTCTATTTTTATTTATAGCAACTACAATCAAACATTGGCGTTGCTTAACCTTAACGGGAAAGTGTATCAAACTTATCACTTGGGTAGTCATAAGGCAAAGAATGATATAGGGGATTTACTGGCAGACCACAATTTTCCTATGCAGTATGATAATAAATCAGGAAATATGTATTTTTATCATGTTCACTCAGGCGATATTCCAAAGTCTATTTCATCAAGTATAGTTGCTACCTTCAATATTCACAATAATCAAATCTCGCTTTTACCTATCAAATATTCAGCTAATTATATCAATGAAAAAGGTCAATTTGGTAATTTTTGGAATGCAAATTTAAGCATAGCAGATAACAAACTTATCTATAATTTCCAAGCAGAATCGGGAATATACACCGCTGATTTAGAGGGAAATAAACAAAATAATCATGAAGCAAAAAGCAAATTCACTAAAAATCAAGTAAGTGCTTATAATCCAAATGAAGATGGAGAAAAGCATGGAATAGAAAATCCAGCATTTTTCAGGGTGCTTCATGACCCCTACCGTCATCTTTATTACAGATTCCATTGGGGAGATATACCCCATAAAAATGATAAAGGAAAATTAAATACTTTCTTGGATAAACCGCTTTTTTTGACTGTTTTTGATGAGAAATTCAATGTTTTAGAAGAAATAAAAATGCCAGAACAGACTTATGCAGTTTATACGTGGTTTGTCAATTCCAAAGGTCTGTGTATTAATTCAGGGAATGCTATCCTCAAAAATGCAAACCAAGAAGAAGGTAAAATGGAAATCCATGTTTATCAGTTTGAAACAAAAAATAGTTTGTAATTAAAATCGCTGAACTTAAATCTTTTAAAAATGATGAAAAATCGTAAAAAATTAGCAAAGGGAGTCGTAGCACTCTCTATGGCTTTGACTTTTGGTGCAGCTATCCTTGCACCTACGCATGAGGCGGTGGCGAGTGGGGGAAGCGAATGTAGCAATTGTAAGTCATCATGGTGCCAGTCTTCAATGAGTTATAGGGCTTGTAATTCTTCTGGTAATGGAGTTTCTTGTGCTGCTTACACACTTTGCTCTCACTAACATTTGTTCTAATATTGCCTTCTTTATATTTTTATGGAGAGAAGGCAATGTTAGATAGCTCTATTCTCATATTCTTTAAAATCTAAACCAAGAAGAAGGTAAAATGGAAATTCATGTTTATCAGTTTGAACCCCAAAATAGTTTGTAACCATGCAATTCCTCCACTCCTTCTGGACTACTACGACCAATATTTTAGACCTCAAAGGAGGGTTTCCTCATGCTAAGTTCCACCTGATGAGCTGGGCGTTGAGTAGCTTGCAGCTTAGGAAGTTCTACGATAATTTGGAACTCTACACAGATAGCTTTGGCAAGGAACTCTTGGTAGATAGGCTTGGGTTGCCCTATACCGCAGTGCTTATGGACTTGGAAGGGCTGGACTTTGGCTTGCCTAAGTCGCTATGGACTCCCAAGAAAATGTACGCCTACGCCCAGCAAAACGCACCTTTTTTGCACATAGACGGCGATGTTTTTATTTGGCAGCCTTTTGATGATGGTTTACTTGCTGCTCCTTTGGTGGCGCAGAACTTGGACATCAATATGGACTTTTATAAGGAAGTATTGCAAACCGTTCTCAAAGAGTTCGAATACGTCTCCGATTATTTAGATAGGGATTTAACCAAAGACATTATCGCTGCCAATGCAGGGGTGATTGGAGGCAATAATTTTCTCTTTTTCAAGGAGTACGTGCAGGAAGCATATCAGTTTTTGGACAGGAATAGGGTTTTGATTATTTGGATAATCTTAACCGAGCAAGTGCTTATCATAGAGTAGTTTTGATAACTTGCATAGAACAAGAAACCGTACAAGAATTGCTTGATAAAATAACCTATTTCTTATACCATCATGTACTTTGCCTTAGTGAATTTATTTAGTAAGTTTTCCTATTTTTCCTTTCCTTAAATTACCAAAACCTACAAATTATTAGAAATAAGGTAAAAATTAGTAACATATTACTACTAAAAATCAGCAAATTAGTAACCTTTTCCTATTGACATTGGCTAAAACAATACTCATCTTTGTACCATACTTTACTACTTAGGAAGTAGGGTATAGTTATTCATTTATTTTCAAACTCTTTAAAAACTAAAAATGATGAAAAATCGTAAAAAATTAGCAAAGGGAGTCGTCGCACTATCTATGGCTCTCAGTTTTGGCGCAGCTATCCTTGCCCCTACGCATGAGGCAGTGGCAAGTGGGGGCAGTAATGGTTATAGTCCTCAAAGAGGCTCTCCTATACCTTGTTATAATCAAAATAACTGTAACCTTGTTTCAGCAGGTGCTACTTGCGTACCTGGTTACTTAGGTTGCATACCCAATCCGTGTCCACCTGGCACTACTCCTTTTAACTAAGTACTATACAGAGAAGGCTCATTTTCAAGATTAATATTCAATGAGCCTTCTCAATTTAAAAGCCAAGGTATTTACATAAATCAATTCTTTAATTAATGAAAACAATAGCTAACTTTTTATACATTTCTCTTTATTGTATAATTTTTATATTTTTATCATGTAGTAATGATAATCATGAAAGTCGTAATTTTGAAAATAAAAATATTAGCTATATAGACCTGTCTGTAGCAAATAGCTACCAATCTAAGACACCTTTTATAAATAAGATAAAGCTAACAACTCTAAAATTAGATACAACAAATATCATATCAAAAATTAATAAAGTAATCTATTATAAAAATAAGCTATTTGTAGTGGATAAACAGTACAAATCTATTCAAGTACTGGACTCAATTGGAAATTTTTTGTACAATATTGGACGAATAGGCGAAGGACCTGGAGAATATCTATCAATAGATGGTGTAGAGATTAATAAAGGAAAAGATTTAGTTGTTCTTTTCTGTTCTGAAAAGCAAAAATTTCTATTTTATACCTTAGAAGGAATATTCTCGCATGAGAAAAGTATGCAACTATTTGCAGAAAACTTTAAGTTACTTCCTAATGGAGAGTTTGTAATTTATACTGATTTTAATCCTGCTAAAGATAATAATAACTATGACATTACCATTTTTAATAAAAATAATGAGGTTGTTAAAGAATTTTTTCCGTTTAATGGTAATGAGATTTTAGGAAATGGAGATTCAGGAAATATTGTCGAGAATAATCAAGGTCTTCTTTATTCATCAGCTTTATCAGATACTATTTATGAGTATCAAGAGAAAAAAATCAGTCCAAAGTACGTCATTAAATTTCAAAATAAAGTAGTTCCTTACGAATATAGAAGGAATATGGAAACAATCCAAAAGTATTTCATGGCAAACCTTGCACATTTGGCTTTTCTGCGAGAGAAATTTTGGGAATTAGGCTCTTCTCATCTTCTTATCCCATATCTTGATGGTAAGGTAACATTTGCAATTTATGATAGTGAAACCAAGGTAATTTATAAAGAAAATGACCTTGTTAGCTTAAATCCCATTTTTGAAATAATAAGTAGTTTTTCTCCTTTTATAGGATTAAAAGATGACAAAACAGTTATTAGCTTAATAGATAACAGAAAGGTTATGCAAAAGAAAAATGATACTGTTTTTATGGAACGCCTCAAGCAAACTCCTTACTACGAGCAAATTAGACAAATGGAAGATGATAATGAGATTGTATTGGCTTTTATTACCTTTAAATAGCAATAATCATGAAGGATTTGATGAAAAATGTTGCCTTTTACTGCTTGATAGCCCTATTGCTGGGCTTGGCTGTACGAAGTTTCTTTTTTGCAAATCAGCAAAAGTCCACTACTATCGTGCAAGTAAGTAGCTCCCAAATCAATATAAACAATATAATGCTTGGAGAAATCAAAGATACTGTTATTTATCTTAAAAATATTGGAGATGAAATTTTACAATTAGATACTATCGGAACAGATTGTGGCTGTACAGTAGCTAAGTGGCATAAAAAGCCTATTAGAAATAGTGAACAAACTCCTATTACTATTCGATTTGAGGCAAAAGAAGAAGGTATCATTTTGAGAAAGGTTCAAATTTATGCTAACATAAAGCCTAATCCTCTTATTATCAATGTGAAAGCAACTGTGAAGAATAAAAAATAATGCCATAGATTCAGTAACCGTTTCCTATTTTATTATAAATTTTATTGGGGAGATATGCCCTACAAAGATGATAAAGAAAAACTAAATACTTTCAAAAAATAGTTTATAACCCCATGACCTTCCTCCACTCTTTCTGGACTAATAAAACCAATATCTTAGACCTCAAAGGTGGCTTCCCCCATGCGAAGTTCCACCTGATGAGCTGGGCATTGAGTAGTATGCAGCTTCGGAAGTTTTATGATAATTTAGAACTCTACACAGATAGCTTTGGCAAGGAACTATTGATAGATAGGCTTGGGTTGCCCTATACTGCTGTGCATCTGGACTTAGAAGGGTTGGACTTTGGCTTGCCCAGAGCAGTATGGACTCCCAAGAAAATGTATGCCTACGCCCAGCAAAACGCATCTTTTTTGCACATAGACGGCGATGTTTTTATTTGGCAGCCTTTTGACGATGGCTTGCTTGCTGCGCCTTTGGTAGCGCAAAACTTGGACATAAATATGGACTTTTACAAGGAAGTATTGCAAACCGTTCTCAAAGAGTTCGAATACGTCCCCGATTATTTAGATAGGGATTTAACCAAAGATATTATTGCTGCCAATGCAGGGGTGATTGGAGGCAATAATTTTCTCTTTTTCAAGGAGTACGTGCAGGAAGCATATCAGTTTTTGGACAGGAATAGGGCGCATTTGGGGAAAGTAAACCTGGATTACCTTAGCACTTTTACAGAGCAGTATCTTTACTACGCACTTGCGCGCGCACGTGGGCTGGCAGTGGCGCAGGTAGTCAAGGAGAATGTCAGCCCTACTTATTTCCCTGAGCTATTTCGCTTTACTGACCTGCCCAATCGCTGTGCCTACATTCACCTCATGAACGGCAAGGCATTTACTACTTTTTGCGAAAATTTGGCACAAAGACTCTACATAGATTACCCTGAAATGTATCAGTGTGTGCTGGATACTATCCAAGACCTTACCCCAAAAACGAGTGTATTGGTAGAAAAACTTATTGATAATGAGGCAACTATCTTTTATAGGACTCAATTGGTTTTACAGGCGTGGATGGACGTTTCTCTTAGCGGTGAGTATCAAAGCACCGCAGATTTTATTGATAACTTGGATAGTCTCATCAACGATTTGCCCGAAAGCGAGATGAAAGAGTTAATCCAAGAAGTGGCAAGTTTTGAGTTTGAAAAATATGAATTTATGAATGCGCTGCCTGACAACGAGGTATTAAAATCACACCTCAAAGCGGAGTCCGTCAAAGTAAATCATATACTAAGCCTGCCCTTAGAAACTCTTTTAGCGCAAGAAATTGCGCTTAGTCCATTTGCCAAGTTCATAGAAACAGAGTGGAACTGGGCGGAGAAAAATGAGTTTGCCTTACAAAAACAGGGTTTTGATTATTTGGATAATCTTAGCCGCGCAAGTGCTTATTATAGGGTAGCTCTGATTATCTGTATAGAACAAGAAACCGTACAAGAAATGCTTTTAGATGTGGCAACTATCTTATTGTTTGAAGAAATAGGAAAAGGATGTAAAATAAAAACACTCATTGAGCATGGTTATAATCAATTAAAAAATTATCTCCCTGATAAAACAGAGGTACAAATTAGACAACTATTACTTGATAAAATAACCTATTTCTTGTATCATCATATACTTTGCCTTCGCTGATTTATTTAGTAACCTTTTCCTATTTCTCATCTCATTTTTATTTTCTACCTTTGTAAGTACAGATTAAATTCCTATTTTATGCTCAAATGCCTCCTCTATTTCCTGTGCTTTAGCCTACTATCCGCCTGCCAGCCAGCCGATTCTATGGAAGAAACCGCAAAAGCACAAGCCGCCAGCCCCATCACCGACCGCATTACACAGGTGCGCCTTGCCACCGCCCAAGAAAAGCCTTTTGCGCTCCAAACCCTTGCCAATGGCAGAGTGAGCGCGCTGCTCCAAAGCAAGCTATATTTCAAGGTACAAGGCAGCATAGAAAAGATAAATGTAACCAATGGCACGCTGGTTAAGGCAGGGCAGGTATTGGCAGTGTTGGACAATAGGCAACAAGCCATTGCCTTAGAACAAGCAAAAAATCAATACCACAAGGCGGTCAATGATTTGAATATAGAAATAGTAAGCTATGGAGGCATAGACCAAGACACCAACAGCATAAAACCGCGCATTTTAGATGCCCTAAAAGTAAAAGCGGGTTATAATGAAGCACTTACCGCTATCAAGAATGCCCAACTCCAGTACGACCATACTTTTCTCGTAGCCCCCTACCAAGGCATCATAGCCAACCTCAAAGCCAAGCCGCATAACCCTACCCCCACCAACGAGCCTTTTTGTACCTTGCTAAATCCACATAACCTGATAGTAGAAATTGCCATTTTAGAAGCAGAACTTACACATATAAGATTAGGGCAAAATGTGCAAATAAACCCTATTGCGCTGGCAAGCAAAGCCTACACAGGAAACGTGATGGAGATAAACCCTATAGTGAATGAGCAGGGATTGGTTTTGGTCAAAATAAAGATAGCCAAGACCGATAAAGACCTATTAGAGGGCATGAATGTCAATGTAATCATAGAGCAGAACCTTGACAGGCAAATTACTATCCCCAAAGTGGCTGTGGTAGAAAGGTCTGGACGCAAGGTCGTTTTTACCTTTGAAAAAGGGCTGGCAAAGTGGCACTACGTAACTGTAACCCACGAAAATAGCACTGAGGTAGCCATCAGTGAAGGGCTAAAAGCAGGCGAGCAGGTCATTATAGATGGCAACCTCAATCTGGGGCATGATGCGCCCGTAGAGGTAATTAAAGAGGAAAAAACAGGAACATAAACCATGTACTATTTTTTTATAATTTTAATAGAAAAATTTGGAATTTAAAAGTATATACAATAGGTTTGTTTATTAAACTTTCACACGCACACGCACACGCACACGCACACGCACACGCGCAATGAACTAACGAAATGTATCCAAAAACACTGATTAAAAACTGATGAAAAAAGAACCCTTTCTCTCCTTTGTGCCTCATGAGCTATTTTCTAAACAAGAACTATGCACCTTCACCCTGATGGGCGACGGCATCCAAAGCAATGAAACCATTGGAGAGCTAATGTGCCTTAGCCCGCACACCATCAAGAACCACAAGGAGAACATGAAAAACAAGCTGGGCATAGACTCCTGCAAAGAGCTACTCCTTTTGGCGGTGAAGTACAAACACCAGAAGTGAAAAATGATGGGTGCAAAAGGACTCAACCTTGCACCTTTTTTTGGATACAGGCGTAACGATTGTACCAAAAAAAAGAATTTATGGCTCAAAAAAATGAAGAAACCCTTTTTTGGTAAGCCCTTGTTTCAGTGCTTCATCTCTCGTCCAAAGTAAGCCATCTACTTGGAAAGTAAGTGCCACAAAAATCATATCTTTGGGGTCTATTTCCTTGCAAAGTTTATGTGCAGCTACCAAATTTTCAGTATCAATAAGTTCGTCATTTACAAAGTGAATCGCTTGCAAAACATTCTCTAAAAAAACTCATACACTTGCTCTTCTGTTGCTTGCGTTTTTTGTATGAGTTTTTCTTTGTGTTTAAAAATTTCAGAGAACAAAAAATTAGGCGCAAAAAAACGCTTGTCCTTACTATTAAGCAAAGTACTACGCAAAACAGAATCTTTGCTACGCAAAGCAGAAAAAAGTATATTGGTATCTACCACAATATTAATCATGCTTCTATGCGATTCAAGATTCTTTCTTGATTTTTATTCCACCAATCTTCTTTTATTTCTTCCCCTAATTCTGTAATAGAATCATCAAAATCAACTACTTGTGCCAGATGCTCTACCCAGAATCTTTGTAATAGAAACAACAAAGCGTTTTTGTCTATCATTTTTTTATCTATACTGATGACAAACTGCTCAGGTGTGGATAATAAGTTAAAAGCTTGCATATCTTTGTTTTTTGTGCTAAAATACTTCTTTTATACTTAAAAAGCAAATGATAGACTACACTACAAGCACCAAAAGTAAAAAATTAGTAATCTTTTACTAAAAAATTAGTAAAAGATTACTAAAAAAGACTAAAAAGAACCTCTTTACTTTGTAGTGTACTCTGGTACTTCGCGAAGGTATTATTGTAAACGTTAGTTTTGCTATTTTTAAACGTTTTAAAATCTTAAAAATCATGAGAAGTAAACTTAAAAAGATTGGAATGGTACTTACGTTGCTAATGGGCGGCGGTACTGGCTCGGAATTTATTAATGAAAGTCAAGCACAAATTTATAATCCGACGAATTATTATGTATTTAGAACTAATTGTGCAACACCTTTGCCTATTTATTGTCCTGGCTGTACTATTGGTAATCCAATATCATCAAGCGCAGAATGTGTTGCTGTTGGTGGCAACTGCCTTTTCTACAGCTCATGTGGGTAATATTTAGCAATAATAATACTCATTTTTACACTTAAAAAACAGAAATACAAGGCTAATTTTACCTTGTATTTCTGTTTAACTCCATCAAAATATGAAAATAACTATCTATGTATTTTTGGTTTTGCTTTTTTCTTATGCCTGTAATTTTTCTGACAAGGAAATTTCAACAGACACCCATCATCTGATGCTGGCTGATACGGCTTATTTACCCATAGACAGCCTGACATCACTTGGCGACAATGACGTGCAGTACAAAGAGATAGAGGGTAGGCAGCTACTCTTTTTGTTAAATCGCAAAATTAATGCTGTTCAGCTACATGACTGGCAGTCCAAGCAACTAATAAAAAAAATCCCCTTAGAAAACGAGGGACCTAATGGCGTAGGTGTTCCTGTATATATTTTTGTCCAATCCTTAGACTCTATCTTCCTCATTTCCAGCTATCACTATCGGATGTCTTTGATTGACACTACAGGAAAAATCATTAGAAAATACCCTCTTATCAATCCAGAAGTTAAGTTTGACCAAGTAACTATGGCTCCGCCACAAGGGGGAGAGGCGGGCTTGCCACAGGGCGGAACAAAAGATTTGTTTATTGTAAATAATGAAATATACATGAGCTGCATACCAAGCATTAGCCCTTTTATCAAAGACCTTTACGAGAAAGGCAAATTAGGCTTAAAAGTGAATATCACCACTGGTAAACTTACTTATTTTATGCCCTATCCTCAGGTTTATAGGGATAAAATGTTTTTTCCTATTGCTTTTGTAAGTCATTTTGGTTCTGCTTACAATGAGCATAAAAATACAGTTACCTATAGTTTCCCTTGTGATGCAAAAATATATGAAATGAGCCTGAGTACCCAAGCCATTACGTCCCATTTATCAGAAAATCAGTATTTTAAGGAAATTGAAGTTTTTTCTACTAAGCCCAATATAAACGATAATGATGGAAAAGAGTTTGAGTTTGAAATTAGTCATGCACATTTTGAGAGGATGAGGTATGATAGATATAATAGGGTGTATTATCGCTACATTCTTATTCCAAATAAAGATAAAAAGGAGAAAAATGATAGGCACGCTCACGTGAGAGTAGTGATTATTATTTTAGATGAGGATTTCAAGCAATTAGGGGAGCTTATGTTACCAGAACACATTGGTGCTGGCAACTATTTTATCAATGATAATGGCTTTTATGTGCATGGTTTTTCCAGAAATGAAGATGAACTTGCATTTTTACACTACAAATTGGTTAAAAAATAAGTTTTATGAAAAAAAGTGCTTGCATCAAATACTTGTTCTTCTTCTTGCTTTGTGCCTGCCAATCTTCACCTTTCGAGGCAAAAGAAGAAAAATTGAAAGGTTTATTAAACTATTATCAGAAAAAGAGTGATTTAGGTAAGTCTATTTATATGTTTACCATCACAGGTGGCTGCGGAAGTTGTATGCAGGTAGTAGCAGACTACATCAAAGCAAATATAGCAAATGAAAATCATTATTTTGTGGTGAGTTGCCCTTCTCAGAAAGAGGTAAGTTTTACATTCAATCATCAAGTAAGGAATCATGCTAACTTCTTGATAGATAGACAAATGATAGCAGTGAGAGATGAATTGGTAGCTAACGTTCACCCCAAAGTTTATTATTGTAGCAATGGAAAAATAGTGGAAGAAGAGGAAATCTCTTTTGCCAATGCGGAGAATATATTTGCCAACATCAAAAATTTTATAAAGCAACCATGAACACTGTGCTATTTATGATGGACTCTGCCCTCAGCCACGTAAACGCTTCCTTATCATTTGCCAAAATGCTTGCTCAAAGTGGCGTGCCTATTATCTATACCAATGCAAAACACTTAGAGCCTTACTTGACTTCCTTTGGTTTTTCTTTTTATGAGTTTTCAGGAATGACTTTTGGGATTGGCTTTGAGAAATATTGGCATAAATTTAATAAAAGCCCAGATTCTTATTTAGACAACCTGATAGACCGCCTTTCTTCCCGCATTTACCACGACCGCAAGAAAAAATTAGAAACACTTATAGAAGAAGTAAAGCCTGACGTTATTTTCTTAGACTCTTTTCTTTCTACTGATTTTATCATTCTCTATCCTTACTTGAAAGAGAAAAACATCAAATTGGTATTCCTCCAAACAATGCTTTCCACCCTTTGTAGTGAAGGCACGCCACCCTTAAACGCTGACTTACTGCCTGAAAATCAAAAATTAGTCAAAAAAGCATGGAAGCATTTACTTTGGCAGAGAAAAGTGCAAAGATTTAAAGATAAAATAAAATATTTTGGCAAAGATGACCTAAGTATGGTAAAGCAGAAATTCAAAGAAAATAAAATTCCTCAAATACATAAAATCGTTACCAATACTTCATTCAGAATTAGTTTTGCAGGCATACCAGAGTGGATACTTGCTCCTGCTGAATTGGAGTTTTTCCCAGAAAGAAAAATGGATTGGCAGACTTACTTGGGCAGTAGGATAGACCTAAATCGCCAGGAATTTGCTGATGAAAAGTATGCTAATTTTGAAGCAAAAATACAAGTGTTTAAGACAAGTGGTAAAAAAATTATTTACTGTTCTTTTGGCACACTTTACGAAAGTTGGGAAGGAGAAGTAATTTTATTTCTCAAAAAACTCATTGAATTAGCAAAACAAAATATACATTATCAAATCATTATTTCACTAAATGAAAAATTACGAACAGAGATTGGCGAAATTCCAGAAAATGTAAACCTGTTTATTCAAGTCCCTCAGCTACACCTATTGAGTAATACAGATTTATTTGTTACGCATGGCGGGCTAAACTCTATAAAAGAAGCACTATATTTCCAAGTTCCTATGCTTATTTATCCCCTCAATTTGGATTATGACCAAGTTGGCAATGCCGCCCGCATCTTCCACCACCGCTTAGGGCTGCGAGGCGAGATAGACAGGGACAGCCCGCAGCTAATAGCAGAAAAGATACAAACACTACTCACCAATCCCATTTACAAGCAAAACCTACACGCTTTCAAGGAAAAAACCGAAGCAAAATATACAGAGGAGAGGGTTGTGAAGCTAATAGAGGAACTTGTGAGAGAGCCTGTTTTGATTTAGTAACCCTTTCCTATTTCCCATCTCATTTTTATTTTCTATCTTTGCCTCTTATGGTCAGATTCCTGCTTTATCGCCCTATTGCCGTCCTGATAACTACCCTATCCATAGTTGGCTTAGGCTTGCTTACATTTACCCAGATACCTGTTTCGCTGCTGCCAGAGATAGCGATTCCAGAGATTACGGTGCAGGTCAGCTATCCCAATACCTCCGCACGTGAGCTGCACAAGGCTATCATGAAGCCTCTCAAAAACCAACTCTTGCAGGTAAATCACTTGGCAGACCTTACCGCTGAGAGCAGGGACGGCTTGGCTATTATCAAGTTAGCTTTTGACTACGGTACCAATATAAACCTTGCCTACATAGAAACCAATGAAAAAATAGATGCACTCATGGGTAGCCTACCGCGCGATATGCCCCGCCCCAAGGTCATCAAGGCAAGTGCCTCCGATATTCCCGTTTTTAATATCAATGTAAGCTATAAAAACCCTCCCTCTCCTTTGGAGAGGGGGCAGGGGGGTGAGGCTGACTTCCTCGCCCTCAGTGAATTTTGTGAGAACGTACTCAAAAGACGCATCGAGCAGTTGGACGAGGTAGCCTTAGTCGACCTTAGTGGGCTTTCCCTGCCCGAAATGGTCGTGATTCCTGACCGAGCAAAGCTACTTAGCTTGGGCATGAACGAACAAACCTTAACACAAATTCTCCAAAGAAACAATGTAGAACTTGGCAACCTGACCGTCAAAGATGGGCAATACCAATACAATATCCGCTTTAATTCAGTGCTTCGGAGCAAACAAGATATTGAAAATGTGTATTTTAAAATAGGTGAAACTCGCCTTTTGCAAATCAAAGACATTGCTACTATAAAACTACGGGCGCAAAAACTGCGTGGTTTTTATACTTATAATGGACAGAGAGCCATAGTCATGTCCGTAATTAAGCAAGCTGATGCCCAGCTATTAGACCTGAGAACCACCCTACAAAACTTGAGTAAGGAGTTTGAAAAAGACTACCCCCAGTTAGCATTTCACATCAGCCAAGACCAAACCGAACTCTTAGATTTGTCCATCAATAACCTCATTTCCAACTTATTGATAGGCGGTCTTTGTGCTTTTGTAGTGATTTTCTTTTTCTTAGGCGACCTCAAAGCACCTATTTTGATAGGCATTACTATCCCTATCTCTCTGATTGTAACTTTTCTTTGTTTTTACCTCTTTGGTATTTCTATCAATGTGGTTTCGCTGGCGGGCTTGGTGCTTGGGATAGGCATGGTGGTAGATAGTGCCATTATTGTCATTGAAAATATAGAGCAGTTTCGGGCAGAAGGCAAGCCCTTAGATGAGGCGTGCATAGCAGGAACAAATGAGGTAATGATGCCCCTGTTTACTTCCATACTGACCAATTCTGCCGTATTTCTGCCCTTGGTTTTTATTAGCGGCATTGCAGGCGCGCTATTTTCTGACCAAGCCGCCGCCGTTTCTTTGGCATTGGGCATTTCATTGCTCACTTCTTTTACGTTGATTCCTGTACTATATAGACTTTTTTATTTCAAACAAAAGACCAGTATCTACACGCCCAAGCCTAATTCTTGGCTGATGCGGCAGGTTGAAAAGGTCTATCATTTTATTATGCACTTGGTTTTTAAGTACAAAATGGTGGCTATCACTTTTTTCTTTGCGCTCATTATAGTTTCCATTTTTCTTTTTTTCGCCATTCCAAAACAAGGAATGCCCAACATTAGCAGAACAGAGTTAGAGGTAAAAATAGACTGGAATGAAGCAATTACAGTAGAAGAAAATGAAGCAAGAATAGCAAAATTGATGGCAAATGTTAATATGTTAAAAGAAAAACAGATTGCCACCCAAATTCTTTATACAAGTGCCTTTGTAGGGCAGCAACAATTTTTACTCAATAGGGATTTACAGCAAAATTTTAATGAAGCATTGCTTTCTCTCAAAGTTACTGACAAGCAAGTATTTGAAGACTTGCAAAACAATTTTAAGCATTATTTTCAAAAAAAACACCCACAAGCAACCGTTTCTTTTTCGGCGGCAAAAAATGTATTTGAGCAACTTTTTAGCACAAATCAAAAAATGCTGGAGGCACATCTTATCAGCAATCAGCAGGCAGAAGTGCCTACGCCTACCCAAGTCGAGAAAGTATATACCCAAATGCTTAAACAAAACCTCCAAACAAACCCGCCTGCACTCCAAAACCGCTTGTATGTGAAGATTTTGAAAGAAAAACTATTGTTCTATGACGTTGATTATGAAAGAGTTTTTATTACCTTAAAAACTATCTTTAATGAAAATAACTTAGGAAATCTCAAGGCAGAACAACGCTATATTCCTATCATCTTAGGGGGAGAAGAACAACAAGTCAGTACATTGTTAAGCCAAACCACAGTCCTCAATAGCAAAGGGCAAACCATCAACCTCACAAACCTGATAGCTATTTCTACACAGCAAGACTATAAATCTTTTTTTTCGGGGAGTGAAGGTGATTTTATCCCTTTTGCTTTTGACATTCCTACTGAACAAGTCATGCAAACACAAGCACATCTGCAAAAAATAGCACAAGGTGAAGGCAACTTAACTATTAATTTCTCGGGAGCTTATTTCCGTAACCTAAGCTTTATCAAAGAATTAGGCATCATTATCTTAGTCGCTATTGGCTTGCTATTTTTCATTCTTTCTGCCCAATTTGAGTCCTTGCTGCAACCTTTTATTGTGATGATTGCGGTCATTTTTGGGCTAACAGGAGCTATGCTATTACTTTTTTTTGCAGGTAACTCTCTCAATGTCATGTCAGCTATAGGAATGATAGTGATGATAGGCATAGTAGATAACGACTCTATTCTCAAAATAGATACCATGAACAAAGGCAGAGAAATACTTTCACTCATGGAATCCATCAAAGTAGCAGGACAGCGCAGGCTAAAAGCCCAGTTGATGACCTCCTTGACCACTATTTTAGGGCTTGCACCTACACTTTTCTCTTCAGGCTTAGGAGCAGAGCTACAAATTCCGCTTGCACTCTCAGTCATTGGGGGTATGCTATTGGGTACATTCATTTCTATTTCCTTCATACCCCTGATGTATTGGTTTATATACAGAAAAAAATAAAAAATGTAGTATCAGAAAAAGAAAAGGGAGACAATAAGTTTTTTGTCTGCCAGATTTCCTTAACTTTGTACTTGACGAAAGCTATCGTTGAAAAAGATGGCTTTGTAAGTGCGCGAAGATGTAAAGTTAAGCCTTTTTTATACCCCCAAAATATACAGTGAAGTTCCAAAACCATAAAAAACTATGAAAAAGCTTTATAAATCTTGCCTTTTTATCTTTTTTTGTTTCACGATTTCCATTTCTTTTGCACAAAAAAAAGATAAAAACACAGGCTCACTTGCTGAATTAGACGCTTTTGCCGAAAAAATGAGGCAGGAGTGGAGCATACCAGGTTTTGCGATTGCGGTAGTCCAAGAGGGGAAAATAATTCACGCCAAAGGCTACGGAATGAGGGATTTGGACAAGCGATTGCCTGTTACTGAAGAAACTATTTTCCCAATAGCCTCCAATACCAAGGCTTTTACTACCGCAGGTTTGGCGATTTTGGTAGGCGAGGGCAAGTTAGATTGGGATAAGCCCACCAAATTTTATATGCCTGACTTTCAGCTATTTGATGAATATGCTACTCATAATATTACACCACGCGACATGGCTTGCCACCGTTCGGGCATACCGCGCCACGATTTGGTTTGGTATGGGGCAAAGCATACACGCAAGGAATTATTTGCGCGTATGCGTTTTTTAGAGCCAAACAAACCGTTTCGTTCGCTGTATCAGTACAATAACCACGCTTTTGTGGCACTGGGCGTGTTGATAGAAAGCGTAAGCGGGCAGACATGGGAAAATTTTATCAAAGACCGCATTTTCAAGCCGTTAGACATGAAAAATTCTATTTTTTCAGTAGAAGATTTGATGAAAAGTCCAAATTATGCGTGGTCGTACAGCAATAACAATGGCAAGATGGAGCAAATGCTTTTTTTGAGCAATGTAGATGCGATGGCTCCTACAGGCGGCATCAAATCCAATGTGTTAGACCTTTCCAACTGGGTGATGATGCAGTTGGGGAAAGGCAAATTCAAAGACAGCCAAGTAGTTCCTGAAAAAGAATTGGCACAGACGCACACGCCACAGGTCGTAATTGCGCCGCAGGAATTAAAATATGATGAATACACTTTTGGGAATTATGGATTGGGCTGGCAGGTAAATGAGTACAAAGACCACCTGCGCGTTACGCACAATGGAAGTATTGAGGGTTTTCGTTCTCAAATCACCCTTTTCCCTAAAAAAAATGTGGGAATCATCATTCTGACCAATACAGGTGCGGTGAATTATTGGTTTACCAACTTGATGTGCAACTATGTCAGCGACAAAATGCTCAATTTTCCTGTAACGGATTGGTCTGCAAGGCTCAAAAAAGAGCAAAGTGAAGCAAGATTATTGGAAATAAAAAATGCCACTGCGCTTGATACCATCAAAATCGCCAATACACAGTTTTCTCATACAATTACTTCTTTTTCAGGAACTTATGAACACCCTGCGTATGGAAAAATAGAAATTCAGACAGAAAAAGAAGGCTTAAAAGGCAGTTTTAAGATTTTTGATTTTGCCTTGAAGCATTATCATTACGATACTTTTGAAACACAAGATAAGCTATTTGATAAATACAAAATCACGTTTTACACCAATCCCAAAGGGAAAATAGACAAATTGGGGATAATCTTGGAAACGGCTCTGAGCAAAGAAATTATGTTTTCCAAAATCAGGTAGCTAAAAAAAGTGATTACAAATACAAATTGCTTATCTTTTCTACCAGCACCTCATTGATTCTGAGGTAAGATTCTACTGTCCAGCCCGCGACATGAGGTGTAAAAAGCACATTTTCAGCACTTGCCAGAAAATCAAACGCCTCTTTTTGTGTGGGAGAAAGTGTGCCTAATTTTTCATTTTCCAGCACGTCCAGACAGGCTCCTCGAAGTTTTCCAGTCAAAATCATCTTTTTAAGTAATTGCATTTCAATGAGTTCGCCTCTGGCAGTATTGACTAAAAAAATGTTTTTCTTAAAATTGGTAAAGAAAGTTTCATCAAAAATATTTTTATTTTCAGGCGTAAGCGGAATGTGCAGGCTTAGAATATCTGCCTCCTCAAAAATTTGGTTTAGAGAGGATTGCTTTGCAAAATAATTATCAATTTTCTCATTATCAAGGTCATACGCCAGCACGTTGCAAGCAAACCCAAGTAGCCTTTGGGCAAAAGCCTTTCCCATATTTCCATAGCCAATGATGCCCACCGTCTTGCCATAAAGCTCCAATCCTCTGTTACTTTCTCTATCCCATTTACTGCTACGCACCTGTCTATCAGCAAGATGCAATTTATTAAACAAACAAAGCAACATTCCTACCGTATGCTCGCCTACTGCGTCGCGATTGCCTTCGGGTGCATTGAGTAGCTGAATATTGCGCTTGCTCGTTTCGGCTAAGTCAATCTGGTCTAAACCTGCGCCTGCTCTGGCTATGAACTGAAGGCTTGTCGCTTTTTCCAACAAAAAAGTATCAATTTTTAGTTTGCCTCTGATGATAATGCCTTGATAATCACCGACAATTTTGAAAACTTCTTCTTTGGAAATTTGGGGTTGATAATTTGCCACAAAGCCCTGTGCCTCCAGCATAGGAAGCAGGGAAGGGTGCATTTCATCAATAATTAATATTTTTTTAGACATTTGTAAGGATTTTTGCCTTGTTTATCATTCCCAAAATGATGAAAAACAAGGTTGTTTTTTAATAGCATCTCCAAAGGTAGGAAATGATTTTTTCATAGCAAAAAATGTCAGCAGGGAATAGTTAGAAGGGGATAAAAGGCTAAAAAAAATACGTGTTTTTTTATTATTAAGTATATTTTGCTTAAATTTCCATGAAAAATAGAATTAATCCAATTAACTTAAACCGAAAAAAGATGAAAACTATACTTTTAAATCTCACAATGCTATTTTTATTGCTATCTACGCTTTCGCTTGCCCAAACTCCCACACAGACGCAAGCAATAAGCATAGAAAATGACCTAAAAAAGATTTTACCAGGTGGCAGTTACAATCTGGCAGGAAACAATATGATACGCGCTGTTGGCAACAAGTCGTATGGTTTTGAAGGTACACCTTGTGTATTTGACGAATGGTATCCTACTGATATTTATCTCAAAGATGGCTTTAAGCATGAAAAAGTCCCCACAAAATTAGATATTTTCAAAGAGCAAGAATTAGTAGCTTTGCGAAAAGAAAGCGGCGATTCTATTGTGGTTGATGACCGAGTAGTTTCGTATTTTGAGATGACCAATACGAGCAGTGGACAAAAATATGTGTTTAAACGCTATACAGTGAATAACAGCAAGACGGACAAATTTTGTGAGGTATTGCATGAAGGTAAGTATTCAATCATAGTCCATCACATGAAAACCTTGCTTGCCGCAGATTTCCAAGGGGCGCAAAGTGCAGGGCGTTATTATGATAAGTTTTTATCTGCCGTTGAGTTTTACATTGTTACCCCCGACAAGGAGGTCGTCAAAGTAAAGAAATCTAAAAAAGGACTTCTCCAAGCCCTCAAGCACAATAAAGAAGCCTTTGAAGATTATTTGGATAAAAACAAAGTAGATTTTGACAAAAAGGAAACCCTTGCAGGTGCTTTGGCTTTTTATAATGGTTTATTGAACTAAAAAAAATCTTTTCCCTGTTTGGTGCGGACATCAAGCAGGGGAAAGATTGTTGTGAAACCATCAAGCAAATTTGGGTAGCGCACGTAGGCGTACAAAAAGCGCATGGAAAAGTGGAACAAAGACGACAAAATAAAGCGACAGAGAAGAATAGAAAAATAAATTACTGTAATAGTTCCTTATTTCGTAACATTTTTGCTCTTGAAGTTGGTCTTTTATTCTTTCTTCTTCTATATATATATCGTAGGCTTGGTTTAAACCAAGTTGTTCTATTAATGATTCTACATACCAATCTTTGATTTCAACACTTATCAAAAGCAAAGCACCAAAACTTATAAAGGTGGTAAAAACTAACAAAATACCCCTCTTTTTAGTGTAACCATTGGAGCGATAATAGTTTTTCAGTGAAATAAAAAACAAGGCAAAAAAGGTAATCCCTAATAAAATGCCACTCACCTGACTATTGGTTACTAAGCTATCATCATACATTTCGTTGATGCCAGATTCCAAAAAGCCCGCAATAAAAGAAGTGATAAAACTACTCACAAGTAAGATAACTAAGCCAATGCCCAAATCTATCCTGCTTACGTATTGGAATACAAAAAGTAACAGCGAAGCCACAAAAACTGATGAAGCGAAGAATATTTCTATTTCATACTGCTCTATTCTATTTTCTGAATGAATATTGAGAAAACTATCATTCTTATAAAATCCATGAACTCTGGCTATTTGTTGTTTTACCAAAAGTTTGCCCATACTAATCTTATCTAAGAGTAGCACTTTTTTTGCCAAATAGTTTTTTAAAAGTTCTTCTGGTGTATTTTTAATTTTGATTTTACTGTATTTATTGTAGGCTTTGATGTAATTCTTAGTCGCCACAAGCATAAAATCAGGACTTTGCCCTTGAAAGAATAATTCTTTGGTATCTCTATTCCATTTTTGCAGTTCCGTAGGCAAATCTTCTACTCTAAAACCATAAGGATAATAGTCATGAAAAATATCAAAATAAGAAAAATCATAGTAGTAATTCTCTTTGCCAAATGTGTCCACGCCACTCACGAAATACTTAGTGGTGTCAAAGCTATTGGGGAAGTAATAAATAGAATCTGTCTTGGAATCATGAATACCATGAGGCGTTACCACCTCTACTATTCTCGTATCATGCCAAAGTGTATCTTCGCCTTCCTTAGTAGGCATATAGCAATTTCCTATATTCAAGGCATTTACATCTTCCACTAATTCTTCCAAGGTAGTGAGCTTGGCAATTTTTTCATGCACCATGTAGGCAAAAACAAGCGGAAGAACGCCAAAAGCACTGAAACAGACCAAATACAAGGCAAAGCGCAAGTACGCTATAAAGCGAAATCGCAGTCCGTACTGCTTTTCTATGCCGAAAACCGTCTGCCAGTACACCCAATAAAGGCAAGCAGGCGCAACCAGCAAGCAAGAAACCCAAAGCACTGTATTCATATTCGGAATAGCACTTGCCGTCGTGAGCGGGTAAGTGTAAATGAGTGCGCCACCAAGCAGGAACATCACAGCGCAAAAAGGCAAAACATAGTGCAGCTTGCTGACCCACAGAAGGCGGTAGTGCAGCAACAAAAAATGGTCTAAACGTTTTAGGAACGGGGGAACAATCTTGAATCGCATGATTTTATAGGATTAAAGTGAATTATAGTGTTTAAATATAAAAACAAATTCCCTGATTTTCAAAATAGAAGCGTGTGATTTGGTGTTTTTTAAGTTTTTTTATCATAAGTGTTCTTTTTGCGTGCAGATTTTTTCCATTAAATAAACTTTTTGGTATTCAAACCAAACAGGGGAAGGGTAAGAACACCACGCAACGGCACTCCTAACTTTCTGTGGATTTAATTCCAGCCACCCCCTAATGCTCTATATACATTGACCATTGCGTTCATCTGCCTCTTTTTGATTTCAATCAGTTCCATGTTTGATTCTATGGCATCACGCTGAGTAAGTAACACTTCTACGTAGTCAGCACCTGCTGATTTGAAAAGGATATTGGCAATATTGATAGATTGGGTAAGTGCTTGGACTTCCTGCGCTTTTAATCCGTAGCTATTTTGTAGGTTGCTGATATTGGATACCTGATTGACTACCTCCAAATAAGCATTTAAAATGGTGCGCTCGTAATTATAAACAGCCTGTATCTGTCTTGCACTGGCAGAGTAATAGTCTGCTTTGAGTGCATTTCTGTTTACTAAGGGACTCATTAGATTTCCTGCGAGAGAATAAAGCAATGACTGAGGAGCTTTCAACAAATACTTAGGATTAAACGCCTCAAAGCCTACCCCTGCGGTAATGATTAAAGAAGGATAAAAATTTGCTCTTGCGATGCTTACATCTAACTTAGTCGCCGCCAGTTCCTGTTCTGCTTGCCTAATATCTGTGCGATTGGTTAATAATTGTGATGGAATACCTGTGGAAATAGTTTTAGGAATCAAATTATTAAAAGTATCAGAACTTCTTAGGATAGGCTGTGGGTATCTACCGAGCAAAAAGTTAATCCTATTCTCTGCTTCTATGATTCTTTGTTGAATATAATACTGGCGACTTTTGGTATTGAATACCTGTGCTTCAAACCTACGTACCGCCAGTTCAGTAACTCTGGCGGCTTGTTTTTGTAACCTTACTACTGCCAATGCACTGCTCTGGATTTCAATATTTTTTTTGAGTATTTCTAATTGATTGTCAAGTGCCATTAATTCATAATAGGCGTTGGCAATTTCGGCAACCAGATTAGTAACCATGAAGTTTTTGCCTTCGGTGGTAGCTAAGTACCTGTAAATAGCTGATTTTCTGGTGTTTCGCAGCTTACGCCAAATATCCGCTTCCCATATTGCCACTGCACCTCCCACAAAATAGGTCAGGGGTTCAGGTGTTTTTTTTCCTGGCTCAATCTCGTTGCTGGCTTGGGCAGCCCCCTTGGCAGTGTAAGTACCTACTTTATCGATACTACCTCCGCCCATCAAGTTTACAAAAGGCAGATAAGCTCCTTTTCTTGCCTTGACTTCGTTTTGAGTGACATTGATTTGCTGTAAAATGATGTTGAGTTCCTGATTGTTTCTCAATGCAGTATCAATAAGGACATTCAAGTATGGGTCAGTAAAAAAAACCTTCCAATTCATCTGTCCAGTATTGGTAGTATCATTCTGCGAGTTGTTATAACTTGTAGGAACGACTTTGTTAGCCGTCTTTTGCGTGATAGTAGGTATGCAAGCCGAAAAACTCAATGTGATACAAGCTATTGCAAAATATTTGTATGTTACTTTCTTAAACATTTTCGTGATTTTTTTCAATTTCGTGATTTTCTTCGGTTAAAGGCTCAAAATCTTCATCATTAATCAGTTTACGACCTTCTGCCATTTTAGCAAATATGTAGTACAATCCAGGGATAATAATCACGCCAAAGACTGTTCCGAAAAGCATACCTCCAAGCGCGGAAGCACCTATGGTACGATTGCCAATAGCACCAGGTCCAGAGGCAATGACTAATGGGATTAAGCCCGCAATAAAAGCGAAAGAAGTCATTAGTATAGGGCGGAAACGTGCTTTTGCGCCTGCTATGGCGGCTTCAAGCACTGATACGCCTTGCTGGGTTTGTTGAATGGCAAACTCTACGATGAGTACCGCGTTTTTACCTAACAACCCAACCAGCATGACCAGTGCCACCTGAGCATAAATATCGTTTGACACGCCCAAGAGTTTGATAAATAAAAATGCTCCAAAAACACCTGCGGGCAGAGAGAAGATAACCGCTAAGGGTAGAATAAAACTTTCGTACTGTGCAGAGAGGACTAAATACACAAAGGTCAGCACAATAAGGAATATATAAATGGCTTCATTGCCGCGTGCTACTTCATCTTTGGAAAGACCCGCCCAGTCTATGTCATATCCTTTGGGCAGTGTCTTTTTTGCCACCTCTTGGATAGCCTTAATTGCTTCCCCACTACTATACCCACTCGCAGGCGCGCACCTGATAGGCGCTGTGGTGTAGAGATTATATCTGTTAATTTCATAGATGCCTTGCGTCTTTTTCAGGTTCATAAAAGAGGAATAAGGCACCATTTCATCTCGGTCATTTTTGACATACAGGTTCAAAATATCAGAAGGCAATCTCCTGAAAGCGGGGTCTGCCTGCACAAATACCTTAAAAAAGCGACCAAACTTGATGAAACCAATATCATAAGTGCTTCCTATCAAGATGGAGAGGTTGTCCATTGCCTTACCAATAGAAACTCCTTTTTGCATGGCAAGTTGGTTATCAATCTCTAACTCATATTGAGGATAGTCGGTTCTGTAAAAAGAGAAAAGTGAAGTCAGTTCCTTTCGTTTTTCAAGGTCTTTCATAAACTGTTCTGTTACCTCGTTTAGTCGGTTATAATTGATGTCTGTATTTTTATCGAGCAGTTGTAGTGCTATGCCACCTGCTGCCCCATAGCCAGGGACTGCGGGTGGGTCAAAAAACTCTATTTTTGCGCCAGGAATATCTTTGACTTTTTCTTCTAATTCTATGACGATTTCTCTGACGGTATGCTTGCGTTCATGCCAAGGCTCGAGGTTAATCAGGCAAGTGCCTGAGTTAGACCCTCTGCCTTGCGTTAATATTTCAAAACCCGCCAGAGAAGAAACTGATTTTACCCCTTCTATTTTAAGGGCAATGTCCTGCAATTCACGACTGATGGTGTAGGTTCTTTCCAAAGTAGAGCCTGGCGGTGTCTGAAGAACTGCATAAATGAGTCCTTGGTCTTCAGAGGGAACAAAGCCAGAAGGAAGGTAATTGACAACTCCCAGTGCGCCTACGCTAAATCCTATCAATATCAAGACGGTGAGCAATCTTCGCTTAACTATCAATCTTAGTAAGGCAACGTATCCGTTAATAAGTTTCTCGAAGCCTGTATTAAACCCTCCAATAAATCTGTCAAACCATGTTTTTTTCTTGATTTTTCCATGTGTGTTTTTCAATATCATCGCGCATAGCACAGGTGTAAGCGTAAGTGCTACAATCCCAGAAATTACAATAGAGGAAGCCATCGTGATGGAAAACTGTCTGTAAAATATCCCTACTGGACCAGACATAAACGCCACAGGCACGAATACTGAGGTCATAAGCAAGGTGATAGCGATAATAGCTCCGCTAATCTCTCCCAGCACTTTTTTGACAGCATTATACGGAGAGAGATGCTCTTCTGCCATCTTGGCGTGTACCGCTTCCACCAATACAATGGCATCATCTACCACAATACCAATGGCAAGTACCAATGCAAATAAAGTAATGAGGTTAATGGTAAGCCCAAAAGCCTGCATCACAAAGAACGCACCAATAAGTGATATAGGTACTGCCAAGGTAGGTATCAGGGTAGAACGCCAATCGCCAAGGAACACAAAAACAACCAGTGATACCAATATAAAAGCATCTCTCAAAGTCTTAATCACTTCCTCGATAGAGGCATCAAGGAAGGTAGAAACATCATAACTGATTTCGTATTCTACGCCTGGAGGAAAAGATTTTTTAAGTTCTTCCAGTTTTACTTTCAGGCGGTCAATAACCTCTGTTACATTACTTCCGTAGGTCTGATTCAACAGAATAGCTGCAGAAGGGTACTCATCTTTATTAGAGTAAATATCATAGTATTCACTTCCTAACTCTACTTCTGCAATATCTTTCAAGCGTAATATCTCTCCATTAGCGTTCGCTTTGATAATTACGTCTCTGTACTGACTCTCATCACTGTACCGCCCTTGATAGGTCAAAACGTATTCTATGGATTCTGACCGTTTGCTGTCTGCCCTTCCTATTCTGCCTGGCGACCCTATAATACTTTGTTCGTCCAAGGCTTTCATCACCTCGGCAGTAGAAACGTTATAGGCACGCATACGGTCAGGATTTAACCAAACACGCATTGCGTATTGTCTGCTACCCAAGATAGTGGCATTACCAACTCCTTCTATTCTTTGCAGTTCGGGTAACATATTGATGTACGCGTAGTTGAAGATAAACTTCATGTCAGTATTGGTCTTGTCTTTCCCATACAAATTTACATACATCAACATATTGGGTTGCAAAAGTTGAATCCTGATGCCCTCCAACTGTACTAACTGGGGTAGCCTACTTTTCATCTGTTCAATCCTGTTATTGATGTTTACCACTGCTTGGTTGGGGTCTGTACCCTTATTAAATACAATCTGTATATTTGCCTCTCCTGAGCTGGCGGCTGTTGAGAATATATACCTGATGCCTGGTACGCCATTGATTACCTGCTCTAAGGGAATAAGAACGGAATTGGTCAATACGGTAGCACTGGCACCTGGATAGGATAGATAGACGATAACCAGCGTGGGTGCGATGTCTGGGAATTGTGATTTTGGTAATGTATTGATTGCCAGCAAACCCATAAACATAATGACTAATGAAATCACTATCGCCAGTGCTGGTCTTCGAATAAATTGTTGAAACATTTTTTCTTATGTTAGATTTTTTAGCTTAATACTTATTCTGCGTGTAACTTTAAGAGAGAAAGCACTTCTTTGGGGTGCTGAAATTTATAATGTACCTTGTCATTTTCACTCACAATGCGTAAGCCCTCCAGCAGTATCTTATCGTCTGCGGTGATTCCTTCTTTGATGACGTATAGGTCTGGCATTTCAGCAAGGATAGTAATTTTTCTTGACCTCACCACACTATCTTTGCCTACCACATACACATACTTCTTGTCCAAAACCTCGAAAGTAGCTTTTTGAGGAATAATAAGCGCATCTTTGAGTGGTACATTTACAATGATATTCCCTGTTTCTCCATGCCTCAACAATTCTTCTGGGTTAGGGAATGTTGCTCTAAAAGCAATATTTCCAGTTTCATTGTTAAAATCTGCCTCGATTGCCCTCACCATTCCAGGGTACTTAAACATCACATTATTTGCCATCTTAAGTTTGACTGCCATCACACTATCTTTCTTTGCATTGGCTTTAAAATCTAAGTATTCAGCTTCTGGCACATTAAAATACACCCATATCTGGCTGATGTCGGAGAGGGTAGTCATCAAATCTCCTTCTTCTACCAGACTTCCAAGCCTCACATGAAACCTGTCCATAATTCCTGTAAATGGTGCTTTGATAGTTGCAAAACCCAAATGAACCTGCGCTAATTTTAACTCAGCCTTTGCCTTTTCTAATTGTGCCTTTGCCAACGCCAACTGATTGGGGGATACCACATTACTATCCGCCATAAATTTGGTGTTCTTGTACTCAATTTCGGCATAATCGGCTTCGGCTTGTGCTTTTTGTAGTTCGGCTTGATATTGTAAGGGAAGGAGTTGAAACATGAGCTGTCCTTGTGTGACCAGCTGCCCCTCATCTACAAAAATTTCTTGGAGGTAGCCTCTGTCTAATGCTCTTATGTCAATGTGCTGAATGGCGCGGATTTGGCATACATAATCTCTGGTAACTAAGGTGTCTTTTCGCAAGGGGCTTGTAACCAGATAATTGACTTCTTCTTCTTTTTCCTCCTTTTTGGATTCACAGCTTGTATAGTACAGCAAGGTAAAAAAGCCAATGAAAATACAAGTAATTTTGTTAGCCATATTTGTAATTTGTTTAATTAACATCAATATACTCTAACAAACTTGTTTTCTCTAATCCATGTTGCTAAATTAGTCATTTCTAATCGAGTTCTAATAGTTATGGACTTTATACGGGCAACTTACAGATATTTATATTTTTAGCCAACATCATTTATCATTTATTCCACTTACCAAATATTCTTATATGCTGCTCAAAAACAAACTAAGTGCTAACAACAGTCATCAAAAATCTACATTAACTTCTTAATAAATGCCACTGCTTTTTTGGGGTCAAGCCTCAATCCTGCTACAGTTTCGGCGAAATGAAAAAGTATTTTCCCTTCTTTGTCAATGATATAAGTGGCGGGCATCACGAGTTCCATTTGCCCTTTTTCATTAAAATACTCTTGGGAAACACCTAATTTTAAATGAAAATCTTTCAAATAATCAGGCACAACATACGATAACCCAAACATTTTGGCAACTTTGCCGCCCACATCTGATAGTAGTTCGTAAGTAAGTTGGTTGTTTTGGTGTGTAGTGTATGAATTTTCTTCATTTTGGGGAGAAATAGCTACCAAAGTTGCGGGACAACTTTCTATCATTGCCAATTCTCTTTGAAACGATTTGAGTTCTAAATTACAAAAAGGACAAAACTGACCTCGGTAAAATGAAAGCACCAAAAAAGGGGTCTTATCATACAACTGGAAGATATTTTTATATTCCCCAAGGTAGTTTTTTACTGTAAAATTAGGCATGATATTGTCCGTTTTGAGGCAGTGATTGATGACATCACGTTCCTGTAATTCTTTGGCTAATTGTGAATACTTTTGGATAGCCTCCAATCCCTCATCAAATGCTTGATAGCGCACAAACATTGCTTTTGCGCCCTGCTCAAATGTCAAACTATCATCTTGGATAATATCTTCAAATTTCTTTAGGTAATCCATGCTTAAATTTTTGATTTTTGTCGTTTCTATTCTAAGCAATGCACAAAATATTTGCCAATTTACAAGGGAAATTTTCATAGCAAATTTGTTTGTAGGGACACAAACAACATATTTATTTTGTATATTTGTGCCACTCATTTTAAGAATCATGCTCATAGCCAATCCGATATATGATGTTGTTTTCAAATATCTCTTAGAAGACAAACGAGATAGCCAGAGAGTTATTTTCTGCCATTTTGGGGGAGCGCATCATTGATTTGCATAGTATCCAATTTGAAACCACTTCTAAAAACACTTTGGTCAAAAAAATCATTAGAAGGCTCTCCAAAGCGGCAAGCAACGAGCAGATTCGCAAAAATATGGACGCAGAGGACATCATGGAACGCATCTTACTTAGGGAACTCAAAGCGGAAGGAGAAAAATTTGAAGTGCAAATGAAAGAAAAGGAAGAGGAAATAGAAAATAAACAACAGGAAATAGAAATAGAAAGACAAGAGAAAGAAGAGTTAAAAAAAGCAATTAGAGGCTTTACAAAAACAGTTAGATAAACAGTAAATCGCATGAAAAATCCTTACATCTCTCTTTTAATCACTGCTTGGCAATATGCCCGCCACGAAAAGAAACGATATTTATTTATCTACCTACTATTCACTTTCTCAAATATTGGCTTTTCCATGAATCCCTTGCTTTACGGTTGGTTTATAGCCTCTTTGGAAGAGGACGGACTTGGTGCAATCAACTACGCATGGATTTTTGGCTTGAGTTATCTGGGTTTGCAGTTACTGGGCTGGGTTTTCCATGGTCCCGCACGCGTAATGGAGCGAGAATTAGCTTTCCGACTCAGTAGCAATTTTTTGGACGAACTCTATCATCAAACCCTCCACCTGCCTACCAAATGGCATCAAGACAACCACAGTGGCTCTACCATCAGCCGAATCCGCAAAGCCTACGAAGCTCTCAAAGAGTTTTTTGAAAATGGATTTATGTATTTATATGCCTTTTTGAAGTTTTTTATGTCCTTCGCCGCCATGTTGTATTTTTCGCCTCTCTTTGGTGGAATTGGCATCTTGCTGGGCTTGTGTACGATTTGGATTATTTTTAAGTTTGATAAACCATTTATCAAAGCACTCAATGAAACCAATGAAAAACAACACATAGTTTCTGCAACTCTATTTGATAGTTTGTCTAATATCCTCACAGTCATTACGTTGCGTTTGGAAAAACGAATGAAAATTGGTTTGATGAAAAAAGTACAAGATGTTTTTCCACCTTTCAGTAAAAACGTCAGACTTAACGAATGGAAGTGGTTTGTGGCAGATACCATGGTTGGAATAATTTATGTGGTGGCGGCAGTGGGCTATATTTATCAGCACTACGAAGCAGGAAAACCTTTTGAAAGTTTTGGCGGTTTAGTGGCATTGCTGGGCTTTGTAAACCAATTCACCAGTGTTTTCCATGATATTGCTTGGCAATATACACAAATCGTACAGTACCACACCGAAGTTCAGTCTGTCAAAATCATCACAGATGCCTACAAAGAGCATCACAGACCCGATTCAACTGTTTCATTACCAACAAATTGGAAAGAAATTGAGATTTCAGGACTCAATTTCTCGCATGGAGATAGCTATACTGAGAATAAAGCACATAGCTTGCATGACTTGAAAATTAAAATTCAGAAAGGACAAAAAATTGCCTTTATTGGCGAAAGTGGAAGTGGAAAAAGCACTTTGCTTGCACTATTGCGCGGGCTGTACGAGCCTGAAAAGGTTAGTTTACAAGTTGATAAGCAATCTTTTAGCGATTTGAGCCAGCTATGGGATACCGTAACACTTTTTCCCCAAGAACCTGAAATTTTTGAAAACACGATTGCATATAATATTACATTAGGTTTGCCTTTCTCGGACGAAGAAGTAATGCAAGTGGCTGAGGTAGCGCATTTTGCAGAGGTAATTGGTACGCTACCCAAGGGATTAGAATCCAATATTCAGGAAAAGGGCGTAAACCTTTCTGGTGGTCAAAAACAGCGTTTGGCGTTGGCAAGGGGCGTTTTGGCAGCGCGCAGTAGCAATATTGTGCTTTTTGATGAGCCTACGAGTAGCGTCGACCCCAAGACGGAGGTTCAGATTTATGACAAACTATTTGAAGAATTTAAGGGGAAGGCGATTTTGTCCTCACTTCACCGCTTGCACCTTTTGACCAAGTTTGATTATGTCTATATTTTACAAAATGGAAGATTAGTCGACGAAGGTTCTTTTGAGCATCTGCGCGCACAAAGTCCTATCTTTCAGGAACTTTGGAAACATCAAGAAGAAGCACAGATGGTAGAAAGCGTGTAAAAATATAGCTAAAAGTACGGCTTATATTTTGAAGCCTATGAGCAAAATGTCGTCTGTTTGTTTATAATGACCCTGCCATGTTTGAAGTGTTTGGATTAGTACACTTTTTTGTACGTCCATGCTTTGCGCGTGAATGGAAAAAAGTAGCTCTTTGAGCTGGCGTATAGAAAATTTCTTGTCGATTGCTCCGCCAAATTGGTCTGTGTATCCATCAGAAAAGATGTAAAATGTGGTCGAGGCATCTATGCTAAAAGTATGTGGCGTGTATTCATGCTCTGGGCTTTCCCCTATGGACACTTTATCGCTTTTAACTAATTGGAAATCATTGTTTTGAATAATGAAAATGGGGTGTCTTGCGCCAGCAAAGGAAAGTAATTTTTCTTTTTGATTGATTACACAAAGCGAGATGTCCATGCCATCTTTGACTTCGCTTCCTTCTTGGCGTAGCGTTTGCCAAACTCCCTTATGTAGTTCATTTAGAATAAGATGCGGTTCATGTATTTCTCTATCATGCACTATCTGATTGAGCAGTGTATTGCCAATCATGCTCATAAACGCGCCAGGTACACCATGCCCCGTACAATCTACCAGTGCTATAATTACTTTTTCCCCTTTCTCAGCAAACCAATAAAAATCGCCACTTACAATGTCTTTGGGCTTGAAAAGCACAAAATGTTCAGGCAAAGCACTGTTCATTTTCTTTTCAAAAGACAAAAGTGCATTTTGAATCCGCTTGGCATAGTTGATACTTGCTGTCATATCGTCATTGATTTTGACAAGCTGCTTGCTAAAAATCTCAATATTATCACGTTGGGATATAATTTCTTCTTTCTGCTGGAGTAGCTCAGAATTAGTAATTTGTAGCTCTTTGGTTTGTGCGCGTAAGTTATAGAGCATAAACTTAAAATCTCGCGCAAGCGCGCCTATTTCATCATTAGAGCCGTACTCATAAAGTTCTGTTTTTTCACTAAAATTACTTTTGATAATTTCGTGGATAGACATGGAAAGGCGTTTGATGGGGCGGCTAAGTTTGCGATAAACAGTAATAGCAAGGAGAATATTCAAAATAATACAGAAAAGAATCAAGGCAAGTATTTGTAACTGAATACGTTGTATAAGTTGGTCAATTCTCCCTGTTATCTTTTTATCTACGGCATCAAGCTTTCTCTCAATGCTTGCAGAAAGTTCGCTAATTTGCCCTCTTAGTCCACTTTCATTGTTATAACCTATCTTTTGCTCTGAAACAGTAAGGTCTAAAAAAGCATTTTTATAGTTTTCCAGTAGTATCAGTGCCTCATCTTTCAAACTACTGTCTTTTTGCAAACCAACTTCCTGGATTAGTTCGGAGGTAACTTCTTGCCAGCGTTCTACATATACATTTTCCTTGCGTAACAAAAAATCTTTTTCATGTCTGCGAATGGTGAGCAGCTTGACTTGGTTCATATTATACTCTTTATTTTCCAGCTTGCGTATGAAGCCGCGCATTTTACCTTCCAAGCCGTAGTCTTTGAAACCTCTGGCTTTCTGCAAGTTAGTGAGTGTGTCAAATACTTTGCTGTACTGATTGAGCAAAATACTTAGCGAATCTATGTCGCTATCTATTTCATTTTCTATGACGTGTGGAGAAAATTTGAGGTTATACAAATCCTTTTGAATTTTCCTGAACAGGAGTTTGTGTTTTAGAATAAAAGAAGATTTGCCGTCGGACTTATAAAATTCAGGATTGATATTTTCGTGGCTAAAAAAGTCCTTTTCTACATTGTCCGCCTTTTTGAGGTTATTATTGATTTGATACAGCACTACTGCCACCTGATTGAACTTAGTCTTCTGATTATCAAACCAATAGAAAGCAAAAATTATCGATAAAACCAATAAAAAATACAAAGAGAACGAAAATGCAAATTTGGCTTTGAGGGTGGTCAAAGGAAGTATAGAAAACAATACATCAAAGATGTTTTTCATTTGTTGTTAGTTGTTTTTCTTATGCGTGTTTTGGTATTAGTTTGGGAATTTGCATTTATAAAATAGATTAATAAAGACAAAACTAATAGAAATTTTGATAAAAATAGTTGAATACACAAAAATTGCATAAACACAATTTTGTTTTGTATCTATGCAATTTTAAAAACTGTTTACAGAAACTATTATCTATTGCCCATATCTATGTATTTTCTTTCTTTTTCACCAATATAAATCTGGCGAGGTCTGCCAATAGGCTCTTTGGCGAGGCTGAGTTCTCTCCACTGTGCTATCCACCCTGGCAGGCGACCAAGCGCAAACATGACTGTAAACATCTCCGTAGGGATTCCGATTGCCTTGTAGATGATGCCAGAATAGAAATCCACGTTTGGATAAAGTTTTCTTTCCACAAAATACGGGTCTTGGAGGGCAACTTCTTCCAGTTTTTTGGCAATTTCGAGCATCGGGTCATGGATACCCAATTTCTCCAAAATATTATCGCAAGCTACCTTGATAATCTTTGCTCTTGGGTCAAAGTTTTTATAGACTCTATGCCCAAAGCCCATCAAGCGGAAAGAATCGTTTTTGTCTTTTGCCTTGTCGACATATTTCTGTACGTTTCCACCGTCTGCGTGTATGGTTTCCAGCATTTCAATCACTTCTTGGTTTGCGCCCCCGTGCAGAGGTCCCCAGAGTGCATTGATGCCTGCTGCTACTGCCGAGTACAAACTCGCCTGAGAAGAACCTACAATTCGCACCGTAGAGGTAGAGCAGTTTTGCTCGTGGTCAGCGTGCAGAATAAGTAATTTATTGAGTGCATCAACTACCACAGGGTCAGGCTCATACTGCTCAGTTGGGTAAGCAAACATCATGTGTAGGAAATTAGCACAGTAATCCAAAGAATTATTGGGGTAATTCAGTGGGTGTCCCATTTCGTTTTTGTATGACCAAGCGGCGATGGTTGGCATTTTCGCCAAGAGGCGAGTGATGGTCAGATTGACTGCATCAGGGCTGCGATTGGGGTTCAATGAGGCAGGATAAAATGCTGTCAATGAACAAACTAAGGAAGAAAGTACGCCCATAGGATGCGCTGAGGCAGGAAAACCATCAAAAATCTTACGCATATCCTCATGCACGAGTGTATGAAGCGTAATGTCTTTTTTGAATTTCTCAAAAGTGGCTTGATTAGGCAAATCACCATAGATAAGTAGGTGCGCTACCTCCAAGAAAGATGCCTTTTCTGCCAATTCCTCGATAGAATAGCCGCGATACCTCAAAATACCCAAATCTCCATCTAAGAAAGTGATAGCACTTCTGGTTGCACCTGTATTTTTGTAGCCAATATCTAAGGTAACAAGCCCTGACTGGTCGCGCAGCTTAGAAATATCCAAAGCCAATTCATTTTCTGTTCCTTCAACTATCGGCAATTCGTAAACCTTGCCGTCATAGTGCAATTGTGCAGTTTTTGACATTATAATTTGAGTTTATTATATGTTGTTTTAATGATTTTTCTATGTTGAATTTTTGTATAGAAGTTGAGGGTTTATTTTGCACGCAATATATATAAAAACTGGAATAATACAAATAACTAATTTTTAATGCAATCTAAGACAATATTTTAGTAAGTAAAAGTATTTTTGCCTCAAAATTGTTTAAGAAATCAATTAATTGTAGCTACAAAATTTTTCATTGAAAGAAAAAATATGAATTTGTGTTACTCAAGTTATGTGATTCTTCTAA
>JAAFJS010000279.1 GCA_013298985.1 Cytophagales bacterium | reverse complement strand
TTGCTTTTGAAACTGTAATTTTTCTATCTTTGCAAAGTGCTGGTCTTCGGACTGCATAAAACCCTCTGTTTTTGTTTGGTTCGAGCCACAAATATGAGGGTTTTTTTATGAAATTCTGAACAACCTACCTATAAGGTTTTGGAAAACCTTATACGTTTGAGCCAATTACAGTTTTGCTTTCAAACTTTCTGCTAACTGTTCGTAGCCTTCCTTGCCCAGTAGTGCGAACATATTATTTTTGTATGCCTCCACGCCTGGCTGGTCAAAAGGATTGACACCTAATATGTAACCACTTATGGCACAGGCTTTTTCGAAGAAATAAATGAGTTGTCCTAAATAATATTCGTTGATTTCAGGAATCTCGATAGCTATATTAGGTACGCCACCTTCTATGTGGGCGAGCAAAGTCCCTTTTTCTGCCATTTGGTTTACCTCTTGGAGGCTACGCCCCGCCAAATAGTTCATCTTGTCTAAATTGTCTTTGTCCAAAGGAATTTCCACGCGATGTTTCGTATCTTTGACTGTCAAAACTGTTTCAAAAATGGTGCGTTCTCCGTCTTGAATCCACTGCCCCATAGAGTGCAGGTCGCAGGTAAAGCCTACGCTGGCAGGAAAAATGCCCTGATTTCCCTTGCCTTCACTTTCACCATACAGTTGTTTCCACCATTCTGCAATGTACTGTAAACGTGGGTGATAGCTCACCAGAATCTCTATATTCCTGCCTCTTTTGTATAAGGCGTTGCGGACGGCGGCATAGATGGACACAGGATTGTCATAGAGGGAAGCCGTTTTATCAGAAATTTTCTTCATCACTTTTGCGCCCTCTACCAGACTTTTGATGTCAAAACCTGCCACCGCAATCGGCAATAAGCCCACTGCTGTCAGCACCGAATAACGCCCACCTACATCTGAGGGGATAGAAAAAGTTTTGTAGCCCTCGTTGGTAGCCATTTTGCGAAGTGCGCCGCCCACAGGGTCAGTAATTGCGATAATTCGCCCTCTTGCACCTTCTCTGCCGTATCTCAGTTCCAAATCTTGTTTGAGCAAGCGGAAAGCAATCGCGGGTTCGGTCGTAGTGCCTGACTTAGAGATGACGATAATGGCATATTCTCTGTCTTTTAGCATTTCCAAGAGGTCTGCATGATAGTCCGCGCAAATGTTCTGTCCTGCAAAAACGACCAATGGATTTGCCTTGTCTTTTTGGAGGTGGCTAAAATGATGAGAAAGTGCATCAATCACTGCTTTCGAACCCAAATACGACCCACCAATACCAATGACTACGACGACTTCTGCTTTGGTTTTCAGTTCGTTAGCCGTATCTTGAATGTCTTGCAACATTTGGGGGGTGAGGTCTTCGGGCAAGGTGAGCCAGCCCAAAAAGTCATTGCCTGCGCCTGTCTTTTTCGCCAGGGCTTCATGGTGATTGGCTACGGCAGTTTGGTATTTGTTGATGTCGCTTTGCAACAAAAAGTTGCTTGTTTTGGAGATATTGATTTTGAGGTTTTCCATTTAAGTTTAGTAATTTGAGAAACAAATTTATTCTTCTTTCTGAAACTTCATCTATTTTTTTTGCAATTTTGATGTTTAAAATAAAATAAAGAACTTAATTATCAGTTTGTCAAAGGTTTACTATTTTGACGAAATTCATAAACCAAGTTCATCACATTAACTCATTCTTCACTTATGAAATATGTATTTCTCTCGTTTTTTACAGTATTAATTGCTTATCAGGGTGTTATGGCACAGTGCGAGAAGTGCGCCAAAGTTGTGGGTGCAAAAATTGATTATTGCTACACCAACCCCATGTTTCCAGCGCAGTGCGCGCAGTTTATTGGCAATGCGGGTTTTTTCTACATTCAAAACAAGACCAAACCTATCAAGGTCAATTTGCCCAAGGAAAGAGATTTGAAATATTTGGCTACGATTGCCAGCGATAAGGTGCTGAAAATTTCTGCGGTAGATGTTTTGTTTATCCAAGAGGCACTCAAATCTTGGCAGACCGAAGAACGCACGCTGGCTTTTAAGTCAGGCTTTGTCAATACAGAAACGGGCTTGGGCATCAAGATTGTGCAGGAAGGCACAGGCGCGCTACCTATCGTAGGCAAAAATGTAATTGTGCATTACACTGGCTTCCTGGAAAATGGGCAAAAATTTGATAGCTCGGTAGATAGAGGACAGCCTTTTTCCTTTGCGCTTGGGCAGAGTCAGGTCATCAAGGGCTGGGACGAGGGCATTGCCAAACTAAAAATCGGCACGAAGGCTATCTTGAAAATTCCTGCCGAACTGGGCTACGGAAGCAGAGGTGCAGGTGGCGTAATTCCTCCCAACGCTACGCTGTTTTTTGAGGTTGAGGTGGTCGGCGTGGAGTAAAAACAGCTTTGAACCCTATTGGCAATGGCATAAGCCTTGCCAATAGGGTTAGGTAAATTGCGCTGTGGTTTGAATCCCCACAACCCAATCTTTGCAGATTAGCGAATATTTTTGCAAATTGCTCAAAAATAAAGAGAAAAAGAGGACATGAATCAAAACGGTGAAGGCAATGGTAGGAAGTAGGTTTTTCATAGCAAAATTTGTCAGTGAGGTATTGACGTTAGTATAAGGTTGTTGGTGCGCTTCGCTAACACCAACAATGGTGCAAGAGGGAGTAACATACTGGTGTTCAATTACTTCCGTTCGCCCCTTTTTTAATAAATACTGTGTTGGTGGCTGCCGCTTTTTCTTCGTCCGATGATGTTTTCATGAGTGGCACTATTTATATTTTTTCAGTAAATCTCTCATTGTTTTGGTGTCGGGTATATCATTTTTACAAACATCTTCTATTATGTTTCCATTGCTATCTAAAATCAAAATAGTTGGATAGATATAACTTGGATAAAAGCTCTTATTATATTTTTGATTTATTTCGATACCTTCACCAACCTCAGCATCATATTTTAAGTTAATGAATTTACTATTCAATGTTTGTGAAACATCTTTATCTTTCAAAACGGTTTTGCTGAAATGTAAGCAAGGTCCACACCATCCTGTGTAAATATCTAAAAATATCAACTTATTTTCTTTTTTTGCTTTTGCTAAACTTACTTGAAAGTTATGTTTTTCAAAGTTCACATATGGGTGCGAGTTGATGTCGTTTCTGTTAATTTGGATATTCGTGAAATATAAAAATTTATTTGTAATAATCATGACAGAATAGAAAAGTCCTGAACAAATAAGTAATATTTTTAAAATTTTGATTATTGTGCTTTTGGGATTAAAATATTTAAAGAGAATTAATACTAAAAAAAGCACTAAGATAGCGATAACAAACTTTATTTCTAAAAATTTATCGTATGAAAAAATTAAATAAAAACTCACTAAGCCCAAAATTGAGATTATAGTGTAGAACAAATTTTTGAAATGATGCTTCTTCATAATTTAGTTTTAGGTTTTTCTGCGGTTGCCACCAACGGGAAACTTACTTACGAAGTGCGAGCGCAGCGAGAATTTACGGAAGTAAATTGTTGGGCGAAGTGACTTTGCAGTTTAAGCCCAACCGCTTTGTAAGTAAGTTTCCCGTTGGGCAGAAAGGCGTTAGCCATTTCTGCCCAACACATTAATATACGCACCTTGCGTATCTCTTTCAAAGATAAAATTTTATTGCTGAATTTTCAACATAAAGCCGTAAAAAATTAGAAATTAGCTACAGCAAAGGTTGATTGTATGTTCTAAAATAATAAAAAATACACAGTGCCTCATTCCTTCTTATCCACCAAAGATTTTGTCCTCGTTGGTCAAAAAACAAATACAGGTGAAATTTTTTGAAAATGAAAGAAGGTACTGCTTGCTGAGTTTGATTTTGTGGTTAATGCTTTCAGCGCAAAAATAATTTTGTTTTTACTTCCTCCAAAAATTGGCAAAGAATTGCTAAATTTGACAACATCATATTTATACAATAGCGTAAATAACGCCAATCTTCATATAAAAAAACATAGAATATGAAAAGACGAGATTTTATTGCCCAAACTACGCTTGCGAGTGGTGCGGTGCTTACACCTTCTTTCCTGATTTACCCTAAGCGTGCAAAGTACAAAGTCGCACTGGTTGGCGCGGGCTGGTGGGGGCTAAATATTTTGCGTGAAGGCATCAAAACTGGTGAAGTTCAAGTAGTGGCACTTTGTGATGCTGACCAAAATCAGCTCAAAGTCTGCAAAGACGAAGTGGACAAGCTCTGCAATGACCGCCCCAAGCAGTATGCAGATTATCGCGAGTGCATTGCCCGCGAAAAACCCGATATTGTCATCAATGCCACGCCTGACCACTGGCACGCACTGGTCGCGATTGAAGCAATGAAAAATGGCGCACACGTCTATTTGGAAAAACCGATTTCGCATACGGTCAAGGAAGGAACAGCGATTGAAAAAATAGCTCGCGACACCAAGCGCATCTGCATTGTAGGCTTTCATCGCCGCTATTCACCTCATAATGTGAGTGGTATGGAGTTTTTGAAATCAGGAAAGGTAGGAAAAATTCGTGAAGTCAAAGCATTTGTCCATTACAATTTTGGCAAAGGGCAGATGGAGGAACAGATAGAACCACCAAAAGGGCTGGACTGGGATTTGTGGTGCGGTGTTGCGCCCTTAGTGCCTTATAATCAAGGGATTCACCCCAAGGGATTTCGCCAATACATGGAGTTTGCCAATGGGCTAATTGGCGACTGGGGACCGCATTGGTTTGACCAAATTTTGTGGTGGACAGACGAAATATTCCCCAAAAAAATTCACTCTACTTGGAAACATGGCTCGCGCCAAACCCGCGCCAATGCGCCCGAACTGCAAAAAGCAACTTTTGAATTTGAAGATTTTATCTGTACTTGGGAACACAGCTTGCTCAACCAACACAAGGAAACCAAAACCGAAAATGTAGGCGCGTATTTCTATGGTACAGAAGGCGTTTTTCACTTGGGCTGGCAGAAGGGTTGGACTTTTTTTCCCAATGATGCTAAAAAAGAAATTTTGCATGAAGAACCCAAACTCAATAAGCCTGACGACCAAAATATAGACCTCGTTTGGCAGGATTTTTTGGCTTCTATCAAGTCGGGCAAATTGCCATTTGCAGATGTGGCGCGTGGTAGGCTCGCTACGAACATGAGCCTCCTTGCCAATGTTTCTGCGAAGGTAGGGCGGAGCATCGAGTGGAATGAAGACAAAGACCTGATAGTCAATGACGAAGAAGCTAATAAGCTGCTAATCAGGCAGTACAGAGGTGCGTGGCAGTACCCCAGCTATTAATGAAGCAACGTTTATATGTAGAACCAAACACACAAATTTTCAATACAAAAAATAAAAAGAGAAGCCAATTTTTTTGGCTTCTCTTTTTATTTTTTTTTTCTATGCCTCCACCTCAAACCCAAACTCCTGCCAAACCTGTGATAGCCAAGCGTTTAAGCGTTCATCAGTGAGTTCTGCCTGATTGTCCTCATCGAGCGCAAGCCCTAAAAAGTAACCATCTCTTTCCCCTTTGGAGGCGGTGTGTTCGTAGCCTTCATTTGTCCAAAGTCCATGTAAATCAGCACCTTGCGCCGTAACTGTATCTGCAATTACGCCCACTGCGTCCAAATAATATTCCGCATAGCCGTACTGGTCGCCCAAACCATAAATCGCTACTTTTTTCCCTGAAAAATCTAATTTGCCCAAGGAAGGGAGGTTCGTTTCCCAATCCGCCTGCAACTGCCCATCGTACCAAGTAGGCGCACCGAAGATAATGTATTTGTAATCAAGCACTTTGTGTGGTTTGGTATCCGCCAAATTGTGCAGGTCTATAAAATCTGTACCGACCAAATCCGCTATTTTTTCAGCAACTTCTTTGGTTTTTCCTGTGTCTGAACCGTAAAATAATCCAATTTTCATGTTTTTATTTGAATAGTTAGTTGTTAAATAGTTGATTATTAGTTGTTTATTGTTAAAATATAAAATACAGGTTTGAAGTGGTTTGAAATAATAGTTAATTATTAAATAGTTGATTGTTAGTTGTTTTTCATTATTAATTATTCAGATTCCAAATTCCAGATTCTGTATTTCATTATTAATTATTCAGATTCCAGACGGTTCGCCGCTGCGATTCCTTATTCCAGATTTTGCATTTCATTGCTCATTTACTATTAGTCCTTGTGTTAATTCATTCAATTTCTTTACTTTATACTCAAAATCTCCTGTGAGTTGATTCCTAAATTTTTGCAAATTGTCTATCAATTCGTCCAATTCTTCGGGGAGGCTTTCCTCCAAAATCTCTCGGAATCGCTTGGCAAAAGTGGGCGACTTTCCATTGGTCGAAATTGCTATTTTCAAATCGCCTTTGGTAACAATGCTCCCCAGATAAAAGTCGCATAAGTCGGGCGTATCTGCCACATTTACAATGATATTGCGCCGCTTTGCTTCCTGCCAAATTTGGTAGTTCAGTAGTTTATCTTCCGTTGCGACTATCAATGCCTGAAAGCCGTCCAAGTCTGCATTTTCAAACTTTCGTTTCTTGATTGTCAAGTGGTGATTCTCCTGATAATCAAGGATTTCCTCTTTGATTTCAGTGGCTACGACTGTAACAACCGCATTGGGGCTGGATTTGAGCATAAGGCTGACCTTTTCCAATGCCACGTTCCCGCCGCCCACGACCAAGATGGGAACTTTGTCCAATTTTAAAAATATAGGATATAATAAATTGCTCATGCTTTTTTATGTTTCTTGTTTGATAAAACCAGTTAGGGCCTTTGACCACTAACAGGGTGAGAAAAACGCTAACAGTGGACAAAGTCCCCACAATGGAGATTGCTGTGAGTCGTTTTCCAAAAAGTATCAAACTTTCCCAAAATTTGATACTTTTTCTGTAATGTTTTTTGCTATTCTAAACCCCAAATCGTCAATTTTGAAAGAAAAAGGATGACTGCGCCTCCGATTGCTTACGATGCAGCCTCTTTCTTCATCGTGCCAGCCACCGCCTTTGAAAATGCGATAGGAACCATACACTTCCTCATCATAAATATCCGAACACCATTCCCACACATTGCCTAACATATCATAAAGTCCCCAAAAATTGGGTTCTTTCAAGCCGACTGCGTGTGTTGTTCCGCCCGAATTAGCTCTATAC
>JAAFJS010000278.1 GCA_013298985.1 Cytophagales bacterium | reverse complement strand
ACACCTTCTTTGCCCGTTCCTAATAATCCGTATGCTTGTCTTAATCAGCCTTTTACACTTAATTGGGGAAGTACAGACCCTGATGGAGACCAATTGGTGTATGGACTTCGCGAGCCTAAAAGTGCTACTCTTTCTTCGTATCAAAGTCCAGCACCCTACCCCACAGTAGATTGGTGGGCAGAATATGGTATCAATAATATGATACCTGGAAATCCTGCCTTACAAATTTCAGAAAATGGGCTTATTAATTTTACACCCAGTAAATTGGGGCTTTATGTGTTTGCGATAGCCTGCGAAGAATATAGGAATGGTGTAAAAATAGGAGAAACGGTGCGCGAGTTTCAGATTATGATTTTGGATTGTGGTAAAAATGCTGCTCCAGAAGCAAAACTCAAACTGATAGACAGTGAAGAATTTTATGACCCAAGTGATGTGCTGGAAATAGAGGTAGATGCTACCAATAAATGCACAAAACTCCAAGTAACAGATGCAGACAAAAATACGCAAATAAAAGCAAAGGTTACAGGAATTGGATTTGATGCCAGTGGAATATTAAAACAAACCAAAGGTAGCTTACCTGATGGAAGTATGAGTAAACTTCTATTAGATGTGTGCTTTGATGGGTTGCCTGCAAGATGCGCTCCATACGAAATGGAATTTGAGGTGGAAGACAATGCTTGTGGTTCTCCGCTAATAAGCAAGCAACGAGTGAAAGTATTTATCAAAGACAACAAAGATGCTGATATTATTCCTATCTTAGAATGTATTTCTCTGAACGAAGATGGGAGCAAGATAGCTACATTTGGTTATCAAAATCTGAATAATAGCTTTAAATCTATTCCAACAGGGGCTAAAAACAAAATAGGAGGAGCTAATTTTAATGGACAGCCCACTACTTTTCAGGTAGGTAGATGGTACAATGTTTTCCAAGTCAATTACACAGGAACACAAGTGCCTACTTGGGAGGTTACAGTAGGAAGTTGTCAAACAAATGCAAGTGATAGCAAAACCCCAACTATTTGCGCTACGCCCTGCACGCCAAATACTGAACGATTTTTAGTAAAAAACATTGACAAATCAGCAGGGATTATCGTTTCTTCTCCTGCAAAAATAGAGATGGACTTCCAAGAAGGGGCGTATATGGAAGTTTATAATGATGGAAGTGCCTATTTATATGCAGATTTGAGGGTAAAAAATAGCGAAGATTTGGCAGTTCCTACGGGAAGTGATTGGCGTTTAAGATTGTTTTTGGACAAATCAAATAAAAACTTTTGCCCCAATCAAGGCGATTTGATGGGAAAAATTGCAGTTGATGATTGGCGTTATTTTGAGATAAATACTCCTAAGAGTATTCTGACTCAAATCAATGGCATAGGAGCTATTAAGCTGGCGCAGAAATATGGAGATAAACAAAATAACAATTTCACTGTTGAAAATTGCTTTGGCTTCCAATTTGGCAAAAGTGCTAACGGCAAGAATGATAACTTAGGGGTAGCTTCTCAAGCATTTTTCACCATTGCGCCAAGAGATGAAAATGGGAAAGGTAGTATTCATGTCAATTTGGAAAGTGCTTGTCAAACCAATGAGGTTTGTGTGAACTTTGCTTCTCGCGTAGTAGAATACAATCCCACCACTCGCAAAGATGGAGAACCTATCGAAAGTGATGCTGCGATTCGCCGCAATAATCCCCAGCGAGCCTTGGGCGCACCACAAGAAAATGATTCTTATAACTTCGTTTCTTTGGGTTTTGGTGGCAATATCATCTTAGAATTGGGTAGCCCAGTGTATGACTGGAACAAAAAAGGTATCAAAGCCACACATATCAATCACAAAGAAGGTAGAGAAATCACCTTTGCAGACTTGATAGTGGTAGAAACAAGTTTTGGAGAAGGGCATCTAAATTGTGGCGTAAATCAAGATAAAAACTATCCAGAACGAGCAAAATTTTATGGTACAGAATCACTTAATAAAGAATGGGTTTTGCTTGCAGAAGACTGCCGCACCACTTTTATTGATGTGGCACCAGCGATTGACGCAGGGCATCAGTATATCAAATATGTGAAAATTGTAGATGTTTCTAATCCCGATTTGTTTATAGAGTCTGCCGAAGGCTATGATGTGGACGGTGTAATTACTTGCCCCGAAGCAGTTACAGAAGCCATTACAGGAACGCCAAGCAGAAAGCCTCTTTTAGATGCACGAGTGGAAAATACGGCTCGTTTTAGAGGAAATTTCTTTAATATTGCGCCCAATGAAGTGGCAGAATACCTGCTAAAACTCTATCCTAATCCTGCTACAGACAAGGCTACGGTGCATTTGGTACTTCCTGTGCAGAGCAATGTCAAAGTAACTTTACTGGATTTGACAGGGAGAGTTATTAGCCAATTCACGCGAATATTGGACGCTGGAGCTTCGCAAGTGGAGATGATGCTCACTAACAATGCCCAGGGATTATACTTGGTCAAGGTGAGTACCGAAGATGGTTCTTGGAGTAAAACTGTCAAGATAGTAAAGGAATAAACCTCACTGGTGCAAACGTAAATCTGTGTTGTTGTTGGTCTTCAGCAATGATACAGATTTATATTTTTAGCACTACCCAAAACTTCAAAGATGTATCTAATAATCTATGTTTCTCATTTGAAAATTTGACTTGGAGATTGCTTTTTTATTAATAACTTACTGACTACCAATGCTTAATGTTTTTTTGGAGGTAAAAAACAAAAGAATGGCAAGAAAATGAGGTAAGCTCTAAATCTCTCATTTAAAAGGGTTTAGTTAGTTGGCGAGTGTTATGCAGATGCCAAGGTAGTAGAAATTAGGGTAGGATTCGTCAAAATCTTATGCACAGGGCATTTCTCAGCAATGACCAAGAGCCTTTCAAGTTGTTCTGTAGTCAAATCTCCACTCACCAAAATAGCTGTTTTAATATGAGTAGAGCCATTTTCGGATTGCATACTTAGCTGGACATCAATTTTTTCTACTTTCCATTGTTTCCTATCAGCATACATTTTTAGTGTAGCAGTGGTACAGGTTGCCAATGCCGCCAATACCAGCTCAAAAGGGTCAAAACCCTTATTTTGACCACCTTTGTCTATGGGTTCGTCAGTAATCATTTCATGCTCATCAGTTTTGATGAGGGTGGTATAATTGACACCTTCAAAATATGACCTTACAGAGCTATTGTCTTCGTTTTCCATTGATGTATTTATGCTTAGCGCGCAAAGCTATAAAAGAAAAAGAGGGTGTCCCAAAAGTCAAATTTTTAAATTTTAGCCTTACCGTTTTAACGGTGAGGGCTTTTCGGACAGCCTCTAATTGCTAACAATCTTTCACAGGGCAAGGAATGGGCTTGCCACGTTTTATCTTGCCCTTACCCCTGCTCGCTGTGCAAGCCTCAAATATAAAAGGCACAGCGGCAATGAGAAGAATCCATAAAAATAGCTTGAAACTCCTTTTTTTCATGTTTTAATTTCTTGTCTTTGGCGCACTGTTGCTTAGTTTTTTCTTCTTATACTTTTGAGGAGTCCAGGCGGTGCGCGGCGCGAGGTAACAGCCTGCTGTTGAGGCAAGTGTTATCACAAGGAGGACTCTGAGTAACCATTTTTTTAGCATCTCGTAGTTTTTTTATGTAAAATAGCCAACGATTTTTTATTTCCAAAAAGTGAGCTTTCTCACCTTTTTTTCTGGTGGTGGAGGCGTGCGCTTGCGCCAAATCTTAGACCGACGCGGCGTCCATGCCGTATTTGGCGAGTACGCGCAAGCAAAAAAAGAAAACAGCGATAAGAAAATAAGGCTACGCACCCAATATTTTCTTTTGAAATATTTTATCATATCATTCGTATTTTATTTTAACTTTCAAAAAAAATTCAAAAATTAAACAAGAAATCTTAAGCCATGCAAATTATTAAAGCAAATATAGTAAACATTCGTGAGAGAAATAGTAAACCTGCTCACATTTATATCGAAAATGCCCAGATTGTCAATGTAGAATATGTAAATACTTTTGCGACGACTGAGCCATTTGCGCTGGCGGGCTTTATTGATGCTCACGTACATATTGAGAGTTCTATGCTCATTCCCAGTGAGTTTGCACGATTGGCAGTGGTGCATGGAACGGTGGCTACGGTTTCTGACCCTCACGAAATCGCCAATGTAAACGGCGTGGAGGGCGTAAAATTTATGATTCAAAACGGCAAAAAAGTCCCTTTTAAGTTCTTTTTTGGTGCGCCTTCCTGCGTGCCTGCTACTGACTTCGAAACCGCAGGCGCAAGCATTACTGCCCAAGAAATCGCCCAACTCTTTGAAAACGAAAACCTCAAATACCTTGCCGAGATGATGAACTATCCTGGTGTGCTTTTCAAAGACAAAATAGTGATGGAAAAACTGGAAGTGGCACTAAAATACGGCAAACCCATAGACGGACACGCACCCGCGCTGCGCGGTACGCAAGCAAAGCAGTACATCAGCGAGGGAATCAGCACTGACCATGAGTGCTTTACAGCCGCAGAAGCACTGGAAAAACTACAATACGGCATGAAAATATTGATTCGCGAAGGCAGTGCCGCCAAGAATTTTGAGGCACTGATAGATTTACTGCCCGAACACTACGAAAATATGATGTTTTGCTCTGATGACAAACACCCTGATAACCTGGTGGAAGGGCATATCAATCAGTTAGTTGCGCGAGCAGTGAATAGAGGAATTGATGTTTTTAAGGTATTGCAGGTTGCCTGCCTCAATCCGATTGAGCATTATGGATTGGAAGTGGGGCAGCTAAGAGTGGGTGATTCCGCAGATTTTATTTTAGTAGATAATTTGCAGAATTTCAATGTCTTACAAACGTATATCAATGGAAATTTGGTAGCTGAAAAAGGTAAATCATTGATTCAGTCAGTCAAAGAAACTGCCATTAATCACTTCAATACCTCTTTGAAAACGCCTGAACAGTTCCAAATTCCTATCTCTTCCCCAAAAACTATCCGAGTGATAGAGGCTTTAGATGGACAACTGATTACCAATGAGTTACAAATACCTGCAAGTGTTGCTGTGCGCTATTTTGTGAATAATGGAAATGATGAATTGGAAGTGGTCAGTGATTTACATCGAGATATTTTGAAAATAGCAGTAGTCAATCGCTACCAAGACGTGCCTCCTGTCGTAGCTTTTATCAAGAATTTTGGGCTGAAAAGTGGCGCGATTGCGTCCTCTGTGGGTCATGATTCGCACAATATCATCGTGGTAGGCGTAGATGATTTCTCTATATGTAAGGCGGTAAACTTATTGATACAAGCAAAAGGAGGCATTTCCTTGGCAGACCAAAACCAAACAGAAGTGCTGCCTCTTCCTGTGGCGGGCTTGATGTCTGCCGAAGATGGCTACGAAGTGGCTAAAAAATATACTATGATGGACAGAAAAGCAAAAGCATTGGGAAGCACCTTAAAATCTCCTTTTATGACGCTTTCATTCATGGCACTGCTGGTGATTCCTGATTTGAAACTGAGTGATAAAGGGCTTTTTAGTGGGCAAACTTTTCAGTTTGTAGAGTTGGAGGTAGAATAGTTAGTATAAAGTCTTTTTATTTTTTCGTAAACTCATCTATTTTCAAAGGTTTGTCTTAAATTTGATTTCTATTTCAGGAAATATTCGATTTTAAATAGAAAAATATTTACCACCCACAGCACGTAATAAAGCAAATTAACGTTTTAGGAATAAAATCTTCATATATTCATGCGAGAACTTTGGCTTGAAGTGGTTCAGACTGGCTTAAAACCCGAATTACAGCCCACAGACGCGCAAAAGATACGTTTGTTAAATGGCATTTCCTTTGTTGGTTCATTGGTTTTTGGGTTGTATTTACCTGTTTTTCTGGTGTTACAAATCAAGTTTTCGGTAGCGGCTACTTTTTTTGGTTGCTTGGTTTGTTTGTTTCCAATTTACCTCAATCACATTGGGAAGTACGTCTTGGCTCGTTTTTTTTTCTGTATAGCGATAAGTATTTACCTTGCTGTCATTGGCATTTTGTTTGGCAAAGAAGTAGGCATGGAACACTCCCTTTTTGCGCTTGGGGTTACGCCACTTATTTTTTTTAAGCAAAAACGAGCCGCTTTTGGGCTTATTTTATTCACCATCTTTTTATTCGCGCTGGTAGAGCTTAGTTTTTATCATGTTACTCCACTTTTTACTCACCCTGTTTTTGATTATTTTTACGTTGCTAATATACTGATAACGTTTCTTTTACTTTTTGTAACGGTCAATGGTTTTAAGTTTGAACATGAAAACTACGAGGAAGTCATCGAGCGCAAAAATGCAAATATCACAGACAGCTTGCGGTATGCCCAAAGAATCCAGAAAGCTATTTTGGGGAATGAAGAAGAAATTTTGTGTAATTTCAAAGAAGGTTTTATATTTTTCCAACCCAAAGACATTGTAAGTGGCGATTTTTTTTGGTTTTCCCAAGTTTATTTCAATGCCGAGCAAAAATCGTCGCGCAGGATTTTGATAGCCGCTGACTGCACTGGGCATGGCGTTCCTGGGGCTTTTATGACCGTAATGGGCAATGCGCTACTGGACGAGATAGTCAATGAAAAGTGCATCACTGACCCGCACCTTATCTTAGCGGAATTGGATAAAAAAGTGGTAGCAACGCTTCAAAAACAAAATTTTAGCCAAAATGACGGTATGGACATGGTGATTTTGGCGATTGAAGAAAAAGACGACAATACGAAGTTTGTGCATTGGGCGGGCGCAAAAAATCCACTTTATTACATCAAAAATCAGCAAATCAATGAAATCAAAGGTGATAAATTTCCGATTGGTGGCAATACCCTCAAGCATACAAAAGTATTCCAAACACATACTTTGGCACTCAACGAAGGAGATATTTTTTACCTTTTTTCTGATGGTTTCCAAGACCAATTTGGTGGAAAAGACAATAAAAAGTACATGGTCAAAAGGTTTAGACAGTTCTTATTTGGCATCAGTAGCCTCCCACTCAGCGAACAGCGAGAAAGATTAGCACAAGAGTTTGCAGACTGGAAAGGCAGACGCGAACAGACAGATGATGTGCTGGTGATGGGCGTGAGGGTATAAATCATTCTTTTGGACAAACACTATCTTGCTGTATGAACATACACATTCGCTAAAAAATAATCTATAACTCATAATTTCTAACT
>JAAFJS010000277.1 GCA_013298985.1 Cytophagales bacterium | reverse complement strand
CTACTATGGAGAACAATAATTTAGGTGGAGTTGCTTGCAATTTAACAGCTACTAACACCACTTTTGGGTTTATTATCAATGGAATGACCGTTACTACAAGTACTGCGGGCTTAGAAATCAAGGATAATACTATTGGTGGGACAAATACAAATAATATAAACATCAATTATGCAGTTACTAATTTAGCAAGCAATAATATCATTCGGGGAATTATAATTAATTCAACAGGCATAAATTCATTTACTATAACAAACAATATTTTTCAGAATTATACTTGTAATTCTACAAGTACAAGTACCTCAGTGATAGGCATTTCCCAAACAGGTACAGCCAATTCAGTTATTCAAAACAATACGATTAGTAATTTGAGCTCACTAAGCACTGCGCCACCAGTATCAGATGTAACGGCGGTGGTAGGAATTAATGTAAATGCCTCTACAACTTCCACAATAACAAGCAATACAATTCACACACTAAGGAGTTTACAAAGTGTAGCTACAGGTACTGCCGCGGCAGGAATATTACTTACAGGTAGTATAGGTGGTACTGTTTCCAAAAATAAAATTTACAATATCCGCAATACTTCCTCAGGTACTACACCCGCCGCCGCAGGCATCATCACCCGTAACTTGGGTGCATCTATGTTTATGATTAACAACATGATAAGTCTGGGTTTAAATACAGGCGGCACAGCCAATACTGAAGATGCCTTGTATCTGGGCTTATGGAATAACCTTGCTGATGGCGATAAACTTACTTTTGTTTACAATTCAGTGGCTATCGCTGGGAGTATCACCAACGGGACAAAAAATAGTTACGGGTTCTTGCGTGGCGACAATGCAGGAGGCACAGTATCTACGCCTGTGGAGGTGATTAATAATCTTTTTTATAATGAAAGGCAGGAATTAGGCACTGGGAGCAAGCATTTTGCGGTGGGCAACCAAGTTACCTGCTTGGGCTGGGGCGGAGGTGCGGGTTGCGCGGGCATTGCGCCACCTTGTATTCCTTCTTTGGGAGGTAATTTCTTACCAAACTATAATGCTTTGTATTCTCCACTGACCACTACCACAGGCGAGTGGCTTGGAATGGAAATGGATTTGGCTACTTTCCAAACCAATACTGCTGCTGATGACAAATCCATTTATTTGGCAGGAACTATGGCTTTTACAGACCTCAAAACTGCTGATTTGCACGTTTCTAATAGCGAGTTCCGCATCAATGCTTCTGCTTTGCCCCTGACTACGATTACCCTCACTGATTATGATGGGCAGTTTCGCCGAGGTCCTGACAGAGGCGCAGACGAGGTAGAAAATACAGTTACCTTTACAGGGGCTACTGATGATTGGAACGACCCTAACAACTGGAATCCTGCCATAGTGCCTTCCTGCGCTGATATTGCAGTGATTCCAACTGGTAAAAGTGTACAAATCTATGGTGGAACTACGGCTCAATGCTATAAACTCCAAATCAAAAATGGTGGCTCGCTCAATTTGCAGAATACCACAGCAATCCTCGAACAGTGTTGGCTCAAAGGCACCACGATTGCCGCCGCGCCTTATGCTATTTCTGGAATAGTAACCCATGATGGCTTTGTAGATGTCGAAACTGGAGGAACACTGACCATGAATACAGGTTTTGTCAAAGTAGCAGGAGAATTTGACCACTCAGGCACATTTGACAAAGGAACAGCAAGCACCGTACAGTTAAATTTGGATAGACCTTCAGGAAATACCTGTTTTTCAGATTTTATCAATGCGTACAATAGCACTTCCGCGATTTCGGACATTGGCGGCACAGCCAATACCAATTTTCATCATTTAACCATTTTAAATAATGGACAAACTACCATTTTGGGGACAAAAAACGTAACTGTGGGAGAGGCTACCACTGATTTGGGCAATTTGGACATCAATGGTTCAGGCTGGTTATTTCTGAACGGAAACCGCCTGACCATCGAGGGAGATTTGGCAAGTGATGCTACCAATACAGGCACGATTGCAGGTTCTGCCACTTCTGATTTGACTATCAATGGAAAAGATGCGCTGACAGGCACTATCAAACTGCGTGCAAACGACGGTTCAGACAACCAATTCAGAAACTTCCGCGTAAATCGTCAGAACAAAGGAACGATGACTTTTAACGAAGTTACCAACAGCATCACTTCCGTCATTGTCAATAACCAATTCCAGTTAGACAATGGAATTATTCGCATGGGCATTGCCAATCCACTGACTAATATTTTGCTTGATATTACCAGCAATAATCCAAACCCCACCACAGGCGCAATTATCAATTATTTGCAAACTGGTGGCAGCGCGGGTACATCATGGGTACATGGGCGCATCAGGCGAGCCATTAACGGAGTAGCAGGAAATAATTATGCCTACCCCGTAGGTGATGCCACGCGCTACGAGCTAATCCGCATGGACATTACCTCAGCAATAGATGCCACCCAAATTACAGGTTATTTTGACCCCAACACAGCCACTGGTGCGCCAAGCCTGACCGAAGCAGGTTATGCTTATAATTCAGTTTGCCTAAACGGTTTTTGGAATTTAACCCCCAATTCGTTTAGTAGCGGTGTTTATGACATTGAAATATTCCCAGTGGACATTATTTGTGGTGGTACTCGCCCTACCTTTGCCAAAAGTCCAGATGGAGCAGGTGCGTGGACTTTTGAGAGTAGCACTTACGTAAATGCAGGCAAACGCACAGGATTTACCGCCTTTTCAGATTTTGCGCCCATATTTACACTCACATTATTGCCCGTCGAACTCATTGCTTTTGAGGCTTTTGCCCAAGATAGCAATGCTTTGATTACTTGGGAAACCGTTTGGGAAAGGTACAATGATTATTTCGAAGTAGAGAAAAGCAGAGATGGACGCACCTTTTTTGCGATTGGCAGCGTAAGCGGAAAAGGCAATGCTAACAATAGAAACACTTATGAACTACTTGATAATGAACCTCATAAAGGAATAAATTATTATCGCCTGAAACAAGTAGATTTTGATGGAAAAATAAATTATTCTAAGATTATCAGCTTACTTTTTGATGGTGGCGAGGACACATTCACCGTTTTTCCTAACCCAAGCAATGGCTTAGATGTGAGTATTTTACTTTCTACAAAAATGGATAGTAATCTGAATATCAATGTAATAGATATGCTTGGCAGAAATGTTTTTTCAGAGAACCAACGTTACCAAGGTGGAAAAATCCAAATCAAATCCAATCAACAAATCGCACAAGGTATGTATTTGCTCGTAGTCCAAAACCTAACGACAGGCAAAGTTTATCAAAAGAAAATAATCGTTAAGTAAAATCCATGAAGGAATCGAGAAGTGAAATACATAAAAGATACCAAAAAAATAGATTATATTTGTATCTCAATCAAATTAATTGATTCTTCTAATCTTTTAGCGCATTGTAATTCATCAGTTCCACTGTGGGTGAACACATGAATCATTGATAGGGCATTTTTTCACGTGTTATCTCTCGGTACGAAGTACGTGAAAAACCAATTTTTCCGCTATAACTTTTTATAAACCAATTAATTTATGCCTATAATGAAAAAATTGCCTTTTGACCTTACAATTATTGCTGAGGTTTTTCATCTGAAACGTAGCGGAGAGTGTGGAATTTTAGAAAAATGGTTAAGTAAATCATATCAACTCAGTACAGCAGAAGAACATTTATTGGAAAAAACGTACCAAGAGATGCTTGACTCTGCAAGTTATCTGAATGAAGAAGAAATCAAAATCAGATTGATAGCTCCACTATTTCAAATCGCAGCGATTGATGAAGGCAACAAAATACGCGTATTTTATGAACGTAGTTTATATGCAGAAGTTGGTGATTTTCAGCTATCTGTAGTTTGTGATTGTATGATAGCCTCTTCTACCATTTTCAAAACACCCGCCCATCCTTACTTTTTTCTTCAAGAGTTTAAAAAAGCAAAAGGTGAAAAAAAAGACCCAGAAGCACAAATGCTGGTAGCAATGCTTGCTGCTCAAAAAGCAAATCAAGATGGTAAACCTATATATGGAGGATTTTTGATAGGTTCAGTATGGCAATTAGCCACCTTAGTAGAAAATGAATATTGTACGAGCCGACCTTATTACACCACCAATAAAGATGATTTACTTCAACTTGCTTTTGCATTAAGGCATTTAAAAGCATTGATTCTAAACGGCTGAAAAAGAAAATGATATTATTTTTTTGGTAATTTTATGCTTTGGTTCAATCGTGAATTTCAAAATTTGTTTTGCCGTAAAAAAAACAAAACAATGTCATTTTGTCTTTAAACGTTTATTTTTTATTCTTTTTTTTGATTTTTTCTGCCAAAATTTCAGTTTCCTAAGAAAAAATACGATTGGTAAATCTTTTGTTTAGATTTGAATGTAATTAAAAATACAACCACAAAGCATATTTTACATCTCAAACTGAGGAAAAAGAACTATGAATTTCGATAATTTCACCGTCAAAGCCCAAGAAGCAGTCCAGCAAGCGGCAAGTATGGCTACCTCACGAGGGCAACAAATCGTGGAAACTGGACATCTATTGAAAGCCGTTTTAGAAATTGATGAAAATATTACGAACTTTTTGATAAAAAAAGTCGCGGCAAATAAAAACTTATTAGACAGCAAGTTAGAGCAATTTATTAACACCTATACCAAGTCAAGCAGCACCTCTCCTTATCTTTCTAATGACTCACATTCGGCACTCCAAAAAGCACAAAATTACTTGCAAACTTTCAAAGATGAGTTTGTTACCATAGAGCATATTTTGCTTGGAATTTTGAGTGGTCGCGACAAGGTAGCTGACCTGATGAAAGAAGTTGGTTTCTCGGAAAAGTACCTGATTGAGGCGGTCAAGTCTTTGCGTGGCAATACCTCTGTCAAAGACCAAGATGCAGAAACTAAGTACAGAAGTTTGGAACGTTACTCCAAGAACCTGAATGAGTTAGCGCGTAAAGGAAAAATAGACCCTGTGATTGGTAGAGATGAAGAAATACGCAGGGTATTACAGATTTTGTCGAGAAGAACAAAGAATAATCCTATTCTCATAGGCGAGCCTGGCGTGGGAAAAACGGCAATCGTGGAAGGACTGGCGCAAAGAATGGTGAATGGTGATGTGCCTGAAAACCTCAAAGGCGTTACGCTGGTTTCTTTGGATATGGGCTTGCTCGTGGCGGGCGCAAAATACAAAGGTGAGTTTGAGGAACGCCTCAAATCAGTCATCAAAGAAGTGATTGATTCTGATGGGAAAATCGTGCTTTTCATAGACGAAATTCATACCCTCATAGGCGCAGGTGGGGGCGAAGGCGCAATGGACGCAGCAAACCTGCTCAAACCCGCACTTGCACGTGGCGAACTTCACGCGATTGGGGCAACTACCTTGAAAGAATATCAAAAATATATAGAAAAAGACAAGGCATTAGAACGTCGTTTTCAGACGGTACTGGTAGATGAACCCAATGTGGAGGATTCGATTTCTATTTTGCGGGGCATCAAAGACAAATATGAAATTCATCATGGTATCCAAATCAAAGATGACGCAATTATTGCCGCTGTCCAGCTTTCTGACCGCTATATTTCGGATAGATTTTTGCCCGACAAGGCGATAGACCTCATGGACGAGGCGGCGGCGCGCTTGCGTATCGAGATTGATTCCCTGCCCGAAGAACTTGACGAGGTCAATCGCAAAATCATGCAGTTAGAGATAGAACGCGAGGCAATTAGGCGCGAAAATGACATCGAAAAAGAACGCATTTTGTCTTCCCAGCTTGCAGAATTAGAAGAACAGAAAAACTCTATGCAAGGCAGGTGGAAACAAGAAAAAGAGATTATCACCAATCTGCGCGAAGAAAAAGAAAATATAGAACGCTACAAAACCGAAGCAGAGCAGGCGCGACGCGAGGCTGATTTGGGCAGGGTGGCAGAGCTGGAATACGCCAAAATTCCAGAGACTTTGCAGAAAATCAAAGTGTTACAAACTCAGTTTGATGTTTTGACCAAAGACAAAAGTATGCTGCGCGAAATCGTTACCGCAGAAGACATCGCCGAAGTGGTGGCGAAGTGGACGGGGATTCCTGTGAGCAAAATGTTACAAAGTGAGCGCGAAAAACTCCTGCACTTAGAAGCGGAACTGGGCAGGCGCGTGGCAGGGCAGGAAGAAGCAATTTTGGCGGTGGCTGATGCGGTGCGCCGTAGTCGCGCAGGCTTGCAAGACCCCAAGCGACCCATTGGCTCGTTCATTTTCTTAGGGACAACGGGCGTGGGCAAGACCGAACTGGCAAAGGCTTTGGCAGAATTTCTGTTCAATGACGAAAATTCTATGGTCAGAATCGATATGTCAGAGTACCAAGAACGCCACGCCGTCAGCCGCCTGATAGGTGCGCCTCCTGGCTATGTGGGCTATGATGAAGGCGGGCAACTCACTGAGGCTGTGCGCCGTAAGCCGTATTCTGTGATTCTCTTGGACGAAATAGAGAAGGCGCACCCTGATACTTTTAATATTTTATTGCAGGTGCTGGACGAAGGGCGGCTCACCGATAACAAAGGACGTGTTGCTAATTTCAAAAACTCGATTGTCATTATGACCTCTAATATTGGCTCGGACATCATCAGGGAACGTTTTGAAAAAATCTCTGCCTTCAATGAGGAAAGTATCGTAGAGCAGACCAAAAGAGAAGTGATGCACTTGCTCAAAAACACCATTCGCCCAGAGTTTTTGAACCGAATTGATGAGATTGTGATGTTTAAACCATTGTCTAAGAAGGATATGCGTAAGATAGTGGAGATTCAGTTCAAGTTGATTCAGAAGCGTATGGACGAGGCAGGAATCGTGATGGATGCCGCCCCCGAAGTGCTGACTCACCTCGCAGAAATGGGTTACGACCCTCAGTTTGGCGCAAGACCACTCAAACGCGTGCTACAAAAAGAGATTCTCAACGTACTTTCCAAAGATATTTTAAGTGGAAAGGTAAACAAAGATACGCCTGTGGGCATCATTATGAACGATAGTGGCACGTTGCAATTTATCAATGTGCAAAATGTAGAGATAGAATAAACTGCTTGAGAAAGTAATAGACTTGTTCAATATTAGTAATCAATGAGTTAACTATTTCTAAAATTGGTTAGCCCTGCTGCAACTCCTACAATTTTATCCAAAAGATTTAGCCGTTTTATACGTATGGTTTGATGTAAAAAACGACATCTTTTTACTTGACCTATCGCATGC
>JAAFJS010000276.1 GCA_013298985.1 Cytophagales bacterium | reverse complement strand
TTGGGTTTACTTTCCCACTCCGCAAGGCGTTGAAGTAAGATTGCTGTTGCTTTTTCTTTGTCCATAATAAGGTGATTTTAATTTTTTTTTGCTAATTTACAAATTATATGCATTTATTCGTACACCCTTTGGAACAGATATAATCTTGTAACCACTTCTCATTTTTATCATTTGGGCGGAAAAGAAGAAAATCGTAACGCAGTAACTGAAGCCTTAATAACGAACTACGATAAAGTAACTAAAACAAGGAAAATAGAATTGCCTATAAATCAACAACTTCGCTTAATGATGTAAAACAGAAAAGACTTTTTTAAAAATTTCTTTGATACTCTCAAATCAAATTTTAACAATGTTTAAGCTGGTTTTACAGCTACTTCTCTTTTGATTTTTTTAAATTTGCATCAAAAACGATTGGGCAAATGAAAAAAATATTATTGGTGGTGTTGGGTTTGAGCCTGCTGCTGTATGCGTGTAATGATGGCAAACTAAAAAAAGGACAAATGCCAAAACCCGCAAAATTGGTAAGCAGACAAGACATGATAAAGCTGTTGATGGAAATTCACTTGGCAGAGGCAGGCGTTTCATCAATGGGCATTGACCACTTCCGAGCCACCGCGCTCTACCGAAAATACCATGAAAAAATAATCACAAAATACGAGTTAGATACGGCAATGTACCGCCAAAACTATGAATATTATATGCAATCGCCTTTGGAAATGGAGTACATTTTGACTTTTATCGAGGATTCTCTGGTCAGGTGGCAGGCAAGTGAAAAGCTGAAAGACAGAACGACCAACCAAGCACCCAAATATTCGGATATGTTCCCCAAATCTGGTGAAACTGCCAAAGATAGTAGCAAGCAAAGCGTACCAGCAAAGTAGTGAGCTTTGTCAGAAGATGAGTTCCCCCTGCTAATTGGGTTTTATTAATTAATCTTTCTTACCGTTAAAACGGTAAGCTATTGATTATTAATACGGTTGTTTGACAATTTTTGTGGAGTCGGATAAAAGCCCTATCTTTGTGCATGGAAAACTTGGTTGTCTGACAATTTTTGTGGCAGACTGAGTTTCTACGAGTTCCCCCCGCTAAAGCGAGGGGTTAATCTAACCCCTCGCTTTAGCGGGGGGAACTTTCCACAAAAATTGTCAGAGTATCAAATTTAACTGCTTTATTTTTTAAATTTTTAACTTCATTTATCGTCAGCGTCTTTGACTATTAGGCAGAGCAAGCCCGCCACAATCATCGATACGCCGCCCATTGCAATCGTATAAAGCGTATTTCCTCCAAAAATCTGTGTGGTGATAAAGCCCAGCGTTGCACCTGCGACCAACTGCGGAATGACAATAAAAAAGTTAAAAACGCCCATGTAATAACCCATCTTGCCCGCAGGTAGCGCGCCCGCAAGCATGGCATAAGGCATTGAGAGAATACTCGCCCACGCGATACCTACCATACCCATCGACACTGCCAGATACACAGGGTCAGGAATAAAATTGATGGATAGTAAGCCCAAGCCGCCAATCACCAAGCAAACAAAATGCGCCGTTTTCCGATTGGTCTTGCGAGCAAGCACAGGAATCAGAAATGCACCAAACGCGGCTACGAGATTTCTGATGCTGGAACAGGCATTTGCCCAGTTTGCTGCCTCATTGTATAGCGCACTTGTGGGGTCAGTAGTGCCATAGAGATAGTTTGTTACGGCATTATTGGTGTAAATCCACATACAAAAAAGCGCAAACCAAGTAAAAAACTGCACCAAAGCCAACTGCGTCATGGTTTTGGGCATTTTGAAAATCCCCATAAAAGTTTCGCGCACACCGTCCATGAACTGCGTATTTGCTTTTTCCTTCTCAAACGCCTCCATGTTTTCGGGTGGATATTCCTTAGAGGTCAGCACTGTGTACATCACACAAAAGAAAAATGCAAAAGCTCCCAAATAAAATGCCCACTTGACCGAGGGCGGAATCATGCCCTCTGGTGCGGTATTAGCTACCCCAAACCAGTTGGCAAAAATCCAAGGAAGCATCGCCGCAATCACTGACCCCACGCCAATAAAAAAACTCTGCATCGCAAAACCCGTCGTGCGTTGCTCAGAAGGCAGCATATCACCCACATACGCCCTGAAAGGCTCCATCGACACATTAATCGAAGCGTCCATAATCCAAAGCATAATACCAGCAATCAAAAGTTCAGGGGAATTGGGCATGAAAATCAACGAAATAGAGGCAAGCAAAGCCCCCACAAAAAAGAAAGGTCGCCTCCTCCCCCAACGCCTATGCCAAGTACGGTCGCTCAGGTAGCCAATGATGGGCTGTATCAATAAACCTGTGGCGGGTGCGGCAAGCCACAAAATAGGAATTGCGTCCTTTTCTGCGCCCAATGTTTCAAAAATACGGCTCACATTTGAGTTTTGCAGTTCAAAACCAAACTGAATACCCATAAAGCCAAAACTCATGTTCCAAATCTGCCAAAAAGAGAGGCGCGGTTTTTCGTTTTTCATGTTTACTAAATTATTGTGGCTAAATATAAGGGACTCTTTATAAAAGTAAAAACTTTACACAAATTTTCTGCAATGTGAATCCAAAGAAAGCGTAGGAAAAATCTTTCTAAATGATTTGTTTAGTGGAGGAAGTCATCATGTTTTTAGCACACTGATAATGCAGATTTAGCAGATTTTTACGGATAAAAATTAAAAAATCTGTGTTTTATCTGTAAAATCAATGTTATCTGTGTGCCTAACTTATTAAAAAACTCCAAAAAATAAGCTCATTACAATAATCTTGGAAAATCTATTTAATCATGCTAAAAAACTTTAAATTTGTAAACCAAAACCTTAAAATTCTTTCCCTTTTATGAACAAAGTCATTTACGGTATCATAGCCCTTGTATTGATAGGCACTTTTGTTTACACTTTCAGCGAAACAGGTGGAAGTAACGATATTTATGCCCAAGAAATTGCCAAAGAGAGGGCGCAAAAAGACAAAGATTTCAAAGAAAATGATAGGATTTCGCCTTTACCTCCTGAAAAAAGAGCCAATTTTTCGGGATTAAGCTATTTTGCGGCTGACATAGCCTACAAAGTAGAGGCTGATTTAGAAGTTTTGAATGAAGATAGCCTACTCAATATGGTTACTACGACTGGCGAAAAGCAAAAATATGTGCGCTATGCTTATGCCCACTTTACTTTGCAAAACCAGAAACTGCGCCTAACTGTTTATAAATCAATGGACAGGCTTACCAAAGGAATGTTGTTTCTGCCTTTCACTGACCAAAGCAATACCAAAGAAACTTATGGCGCAGGCAGGTATGTGGAGGTCAAAAGTGGCAATGGAACGACGCTAACTATTGATTTCAATAAAGCATACAACCCTTACTGTGCCTATAACGAAACTTACAGTTGCCCCATTCCGCCCCAAGAAAATCACCTTCCTATTCAGCTACTGGCAGGAGAAAAGGAATATAAAAAGGAATAATTTCCTGTTTTTTTGCTTATTCGTTTTTTGTGATTATCTTAACAACGAATTTACGGAACAAAATAAACAAATACAGAGAAAATGCAACTGTACGTAGAACAACTCATTGAGGATATGCAGGCAGTGGCAAAAAATCTGCCACCCAAGCCTTATTATGAGGGTGATGAAAGCACGATTGGCATCGAGTATGTGCTGGAATGGGAAAATAATCCTTACCAAAAAATGTCTGTCATTTTCCGATTGGAAAAGTACCAATTTCCTCCTGCGGACAAGCTCACCGACGCGCAACTCGCCCAACTCAATACGGCGATTTTGGAAATGTGGGAAGCGTATCATTTTCAGGCTGATTACCCCGAAACCCTACCTGATAGGCGTTTGTACGAATTGCTTAGGGATAGACTGGACAAAGAAGCCCAATACATTAGCGAGGGTTGTACTCACATCGAGTTCTGTTCTTACGAGCCAGAAGGCTGCCCTTTTGGTGAAGAACATTGCTGGTGCAAAGACCATATTTTCAATGATTTGGACATGGAAGACCATTTGGCAAAACATAACAAGGCAGGTGATTTTCTTTTTTAAATTCATGATTTTTTAAATCCTTACATTTCAGCTATGAAGCCTATTCTTTCGCTTCTTTTTTTGCTTTTGTGCAAGTTTGTCTTCTTGATTCCTGTTGTTTTTTCACAAGAAAAACGCTGTGATACTTTCATGGACAGCCTTTCTCTCTCCTTCCAGCAAGAAATAAGTCAAATGATTGTTGAAAAAAATAAAGACATAAACCGCTTTCGGACAGAGGAAGATGTGTTGGTGATTCCTGTCATCTTCCATATTGTGCATCAGGGCGAGGCAGTTGGGCAGGGGCTAAACCTGAGTACCGCCCAAGTTTATAACCAAATTGCGGTGCTGAACCAAGATTTCAGAAGGCTAAATGCAGATACGATGAAAGCACCCGCAAAGTTCAAGAATCTGGCAGCAGATACGCGCATAGAGTTTGTGTTGGCGCAAATAGACCCTTTTGGGATTCCTCTCAAAGAAATCGGGGTAAATCGGTATGATGGCGGCAGGAATCGCTGGGTGCGTACAGATTTTGATAGATTGGTCAAACCTGTAACTATCTGGAATCCAAACCAATACTTCAATATTTGGGTTACAGGCGTGAGTGGCGTGCTGGGCTACGCACAGTTTCCCATAGGCTCAAAGCTCAAAGAAGGAAGTGATTGGAACAAACCCAATGCCGAACTTACTGATGGTGTTGTGATTGATTATCAGGCTTTTGGCTCTAATGGTGCGCGCGTTGCTTTTAACCTCAATCCCAAATACAACTTGGGGCGCACCCTCACGCACGAGGTGGGGCATTTCTTGGGATTGATTCATATTTCGGGTGATGGCGGTTGCGACAAGGACGATTTTTGCGAAGATACACCTTTACAAAATATCAATCATTATGACTGTAGAACGGGCATCATGTCGTGTGGAACGGAAAATATGGTGCAAAACTACATGGATTATTCGGACGATTTTTGTATGAATTTGTTTACCCAACAGCAAGTAGCGCGCATGAGGACAGCCTTGGAAAATGCACAAAGACGCAAAACATTACCTCTATCTCGCGTAGCTGAAAAGCCTGCTAATGGTGTATATGCGTGGTTTGACACAGACAAATCAGAAATCTGCCCCTCACAAAGCATTAATTTTGAACAAAAATCAGTGATTATTGGCAATAATATCAATATTCAAAACATCACTTGGCTGTTCCCAAATGGCAGTCCTGCTACTTCTACACAAGCAAACCCTACAGTAACTTACAGCAAATTAGGAAGTTATGATGTAGTATTGATAGTAAAAAGCAATGTAAATACAGATACCATTATTTTAAAAAATAGAATAAAAGTGGCTTTCCCACAGGCGGTAGCAGGAGGTTTTCTGCATGATTTTGAGGGTGCTATCGCCAAAACAGGCTGGAAAACCACAGGAAGCGCGTGGCAAAGGGTGGCAGCAGGCGGTTTTGGCAATAGTTTTTCTTCGGCGGTGCTTAGAAATACACAAAATATGGAAAAAGAAGCACGCCTCATTTCGCCAAATATAAATGTAGAAAATACCAATGTGCTGTCCATCAGCTTTGACATGAGCTACGTAGCCAATCTGGAAAAAGCAGATTCTTTTGCCGTCATGCTCTCCGAAGATTGCGGAACTTCGTACAGAACTATCTGGAAATCAGGAGGAATATTCATGGCTACGGCTCAGAAAAGTAACGCAGGAGTCCTGCCCAGAAGCGTTGATTGGCGTGCAGTGGCTATTCACGTGGACACGCGCAAGATAGGCGCGGCACAGATTGCTTTTATAAGCCTGAACTATGGCGGTAGCAATTTATTTTTGGACAATATTTCCATCAATAAAGTTACCAATAGTTTGCCCTTGCCCATCGCAAATTTTACTTTTACACCTTCTTTATTATTGAGAAACGAAAAAACAATTATAGAAGAAAATGCAAGTAATCTACCCACACAGTTTGACTGGAATTTGACAGGTGCAGTGCCTCAAACTTCCTCAGAACGAATATTTTATGCCCAATATGCCAATGAGGGAATGTATAATACTGTCCTGCGCGTCAGCAATCCGCGAGGAACAACCGAAAGCATACAAGGCAATGCGGTTAAAGTCATTGCAGGGAGAAAGCTGGATAACATCAAAGGCAAAAAAACAAGTGTCAAAGTATTGGGCATCAATCAGTTGCTTTCAGGACATAATACCTCCAAAGACAAAGCAAAAGCAGAATATTTTTCCAAATTTGGCAAGTACGAAAAGCTGTATGGAGCAGATATTTTATTTTCCAATGTGGTGCTTGGTCAGCCCAATGCTACCCTAACCTTTGCGATTTGGGACGTAAAAGATGGACTTCCCCATCAAATCATGGCAGAAAAGAAAGTTACTGTCAGTGCCATTCGCAAAGATGCCATCAGGCAGCAGCCTACGCGTATCACCTTAGACCAGCCCATCGATATTCCTGACGATTTTTTTGCAGGCATTTTATTGACCTATACCAGCAATGACCAAGTGGCAATCCAGACGACAGAAACCACAGCCCTCCAAAATACCGCTTTTGAGCAGTCAGAGGCGGGCAACTGGCTGCCTTACAGCGCGCCAGTTGCCGAAAAAGGCAAAAACTCCCCCGCCAGCCATGCCATTTTCCCCATCGTTACCCCCGAAGAAGGATTGATTGATGATGCCTTTGTCAGCAGAAATATCAGGCTATTCCCTAATCCTACTACCAAAATAGTAAACATTGATTATGATGAAGTTACGATTCAATCTTACCTGATTTACAATACATTAGGGCAGGTTTTAGTGCGAAAACAAGTCAGAGAAAAATTGTCAAAAATAGAGCTAAATACACTAAGCGCAGGCTTATATTTTCTTATTTTCGAAACGGACAAAGGCATAGGTACAAAGAAGTTGGTATTATTAGATTAGATTTTTGATGGTCAGGTGAGTAGCAAAGGTTTTTTTGATAGGTATTTATAATGTAAACTAATCTTACATGACTACTTATTCCTTGATTTAAAACACAAAAAAACAGTCCTATCGCAAAGCAAAAGGACTGTTCCAGTTAATATTATTTGGTTCTACTAAGATTTATACGAAAAATGGTTACTTTTGGGTATGGATATAAATATAGAATTATTGCTAAATCTTCCCAAAGTGAAGGTTTTGAATTATGAACTTTTAGACAAAGAGGTACATATTTACTGTGAAAGTGCTGAAAAGTCAAGTATTTGCCCAGTTTGTGAGAAAAAAAGCTTTGAAG
>JAAFJS010000275.1 GCA_013298985.1 Cytophagales bacterium | reverse complement strand
CTTTCTTGTAAAAATATTCTTTATTTGCTCATTCATAAGGTTTTAGCTACCTTTATACTTGCTTTTTTATTTGCCTTTTCACAAAAAAAGCAAGAATAGAGATGGACTAAGATTCTTTTACTAAATTGCTTTGGGAATTAAAAACGATAAATTTTTTAAGACATGGATATACTGGATTTGGTTGCCCATTGGTTTAACTATACAGATTCAGGAAGTTTATAAATTTTAACCCACTCATAATTTTTACTGCAAAAGTATTTTTACAATATCCTAAAATAGGATTGCAATAGCAAAGTATTTCTTTTGCAATATGACCATAGTCTATTCAAAAGAATATAAACAACTTTTGTTGCGCCTTTATGATGTAATTCAAGCAACAACTACTTCCACATGATGTATTCTGCAAAAATTGTCAGAGAAACTTTATTTCATTGACCTTTTTTGTATTTTTGAAAAAATAAATTTGAAATATAAATGAGCAATTTAGAAAAGAAATCTTGGGCAGATAGAATTGTTCAGGGAATTATTAGAGTAGAAATTATCGTTTTTATCATTATCATACCTTGTTTTATTGGTTGGTTTTGGAGTATTCGAGTTACCAATATGATAATGGTCATTGGTTTTATGCTCATCTCGGTGGTTGCTTTTTTGCTTATGTTTATTCATCAACCCAAAGGAGAAGATAAAAGCAGTAAAAGGCTAAAATTAGCTTCTTTTGTTACCAATTTAGGTGTTGCTATTGGTAGTTTGGGGGTTTGTTTTAGATTAATGTTGTACCCAGGTTCGTCAATATTATTAACTACGAGTATTTTTTTGTTGCCTATTTCATGTATTATTTTAGTATTTATATATGGTAAAATAAAGTATAACTATCTTATTATCAAATCTTTTATTGCATTGATAATTGTATTTACGGCTTGGCAAATTTCTTCTTTTTCTATTTTTGTGATGAAACATACTGATGACCCAGAATTGGTACTTTTATATGTAAAAATGAGAGAAAACCGAAACAATAAAGCGTTTTTAAAATATGTAGAAGATAAATATAAAGTCTATTTGCCGCTGGACTAATGCATTAATTATCATAAAAGTCATTTAGCCCCTTTAGCTGCTATGATTCGTGCTAATTTCCCTTGATAATTTATAAACCATAACCCACTCATAACTAATAACTTAAAACTCATAACTCCCCAAAGTTTTGCAAAAAAAATTCAACATATACCGCAGTTCCGCAGGCTCAGGCAAGACCTTCACCCTCACCAAAGAGTACCTCAAATTGGTATTTTGTGCGCCTGCCTTCCCCAACTTCAAAGACGACTATTTCAAGCACATCTTGGCGGTTACATTCACCAAAGAAGCCGCAGGCGAAATGAAAAAAAGAATCATTGATGAGCTTTTGGTCATTTCAAAACTCGATGAAAATGCCGAAAATATACTTCTAAACGGTATTCTCAAAGAACTCCAAGAAGAATATCCCGACAAAAATTTCACCAAAACTATCCTTATCCATCGCGCAGGCAAGGTCTTTGCCAACCTCCTGCACAACTATTCCGATTTTGCCGTCAGCACGATTGACTCCTTCAACAACCGCATCGTTCAGTCCTTTACGCGCGACATGGGCTTGCCCTTCAACTACATGGTCGAGCTGGAACAAGAAGAAATTTTGGAGCAAGCCACCCAACTGCTGCTCGAAGAAGCTGGCGAAAAAGGAAACCAACATCTCACCAAAGTTTTGGTCGATTTTGCCCTCAAACAGGTCGACGAGGAAAAATCTTGGGACATCGAAAAGCTATTGCAGGACTTCGGCGCAAATATTTTTCAGGAGGCAAAAAAGCCGCTGATTGCCCAGCTGGAAAAGCTGACTAAAAAAGATTTTATGGACAGCAGACAACAGTTTTACGAATTTAAGACGGCTGTCGAGCAGCAAATCAGGGACTTAGCTGATAAAGGAATGAGTGCCATTCTCCATTCAGGCTATGAGGAAAAAGATTTTTATTACGGAAAAACTGGGATTTACGGTTTTTTCAAAAAATATGCCGAGCAAATTGATGGCAAGTTTTTTACTGAATTTGCCAATAGCTATGTCCAAAAAACCATTAATGACGACAAATGGGACGGAAGCAAAAATAAGATTTTGGTTTCTGAAAATTTGAAACTGAATTTGAAAGGAATTTTTAATCAGTTAGAAAAACTAAAAGATAAATACATTTCTGATTATCTGATAGTTACAAGCCTTTTGCCCTATATTTATTTGTTGGCAACAATTAATGAGTTAGACAAGAAATTGCGAAAACTAATGAGTGAAAAAAATAAGGTTCACATCAGCGATTTTAACCAAAAAATCAATCAAATCGTTGAAAAAGAGCCTGTTCCCTATATTTACGAACGCATTGGCGAACGATTCAAACACATACTGATTGACGAGTTCCAAGACACCTCACAAATGCAGTGGCACAATCTTATTCCTTTGATTTCCAACTCATTAGGTTTTAATTTTCAGAATATGTTGGTAGGAGATGCCAAGCAAGCCATCTATCGCTGGCGCAGTGGGAATGCCGATTTGATTGTGCATCTGCCCAATGTGCCTACTGCCGCGCCTGACTCGCCTGTGGCAGAAAATGCAGAGGTTTTTCACCCCCATTTTAATCCAAAAAACCTCTCTACCAATTACCGTAGTAAAGGACAGATTATTGAATTTAACAATGGTCTTTTTGAATTTTTGGCAAGCAATTACTCCAAAGAGTTTCCCGCCTTACAGTCTTATTATGAAGGAGTTGCACAAGAAATTAAGGACGGCAATGAAGAGGGTGGACACGTAGAAATCTCGTTTCTCAGCATGGAAAATGATTATGATGAAGCGACTTTTGACCAATGTTTGAAAATAGTGCGGGATTTGGTGGATAATAAGAGATATAGCTACCGCGACATTGCGATTCTGACGCGCACCAACCCCAAAGCAAGCAAGCTGGCAGAGCAGTTTTTGGCGCATAAAATTCAGATAATTTCCTCAGAATCACTGCTTTTGACCTATTCGCCCAAAGTCAATTTCATTGTGAGTTTCTTGCGCGTAATGACCCAGCCACTCAATCCTTCGGCAAAGGCAGATTTGCTCTACTTTTTGTACGACCATTTCAACGTCGAGTTGGTGGCAAACTTGCCTTTTGACGACAATACACACTTGGCAATCGGGACAGTTTGTAACAGTTTTAAGTTCAGGGATTTTGCAAATTTCATCAAAGATAATTTCACCAAAGCCATCAATTTCAAGACGTTACAGTATTTGTCTATTTACGAAATCGCAGAAGAATTAATCAGAACTTTCCAACTCAACTATGACAGCAAGCAACAAATTTATTTGCAAAAAATGCTTGATGTGATGCTCGATTATGGACTGCGAAATTCCAATAATTTGTCCGATTTTTTGGATTATTGGGAGATGCACAAAAGCAAAATTTCTATCACCACGCCTGAAACTGGGGAGGCGATTCGCATTATGACCATTCACAAGTCTAAAGGTTTGCAGTTTCCTGTCGTGATTCTGCCGTATGCGGACTGGGAAACTACGCCCAAAAAAGGGGAGAAATTATGGCTTTCTTGGGAAAATACAATCGCACCCAAATTGAAAACTATCTTGCTTTCTATCAATGAAAATTTGGAAAATACCATTTTTGCAGAAAATTATCAAAAGGAAATGCAAGCCACTTTCATTGATGCGGTAAATCTACTTTACGTTGCGCTGACGCGACCCGAAGAACGTATTTATATCACTACTAAGCAGTTACCTAAGAAAAAAAGTACCACAGGTAAAATTAGAAATGTGCATGAACTCTTAGATGAATATTTGCAAACCCACCATGAAGGCATGATAGAAGATGAGGCAGGGCAACATTATGTGGTCAAAAAAGATGAACATGGTAAGTATTCTACGAAGCAACATAAAACGGCTGACTCCTACGAATTATCCTACTTTTTGAGTACAGAATGTCGAGATAAAATTCGTATGCGTCGCGATGACAAAAAAGTAAAAATTCACCAGCAACACGAGGTAAAAAGTGAGTATGATATTGATATTCAAGGACTTTATGATGCTCGGAAACATGGATTGCTGGTTCACCACGCCTTTGAACGGGTGAAGTACGGCACTGACATAGCTCGCGCAGTACAGCGTTTGGAAAATCAGGGCTATATCGCTGAAAATGAAAAAGAGATGATTGAGCAAAAAATGAATGAAATTATTAATCTACCAATCATCTGCGATTTCTTTGAAAAAAAACAAGGACGGCAAATTTTTAATGAAAAAGAATTGGTAGTGAAATCGCCCGCAGGAACACAGGCGACGACAGGGAAAACAAATAAGGTTTTGCGCCCCGACAGGGTAGTGATTGATGAAATGCAAATCACGATTATTGACTACAAAACGGGGATAGAGAAACTGCCCGAACATACGCGCCAGCTCAATGAATACGCCAAGGCATTTTGGGCAATGGACGATTTTAAAGAGGCAAAGATTCAAAAATTTATTGTTTATACTGAAATTTTGAAGGTAGAGCAGGTTTGATTTTTTACCACATATTAGTAGGACAATACACACCAAAACGGTTGTTGAGGCGGATTCCTAAGATAATTTCGTGGCTTCCATTCCCCATTCTACCTATCTGATTGCTTCCCATGTCATAGGAATAGCTCAAATCAAAGGCATTGTTGAGGTGCATACCAGCCATGAAAATAAAACCTTTGGCGGCGGGTCGGTAGGAAGCACCTCCCCAGATTCTATCCGCAAAGAGCAGGCGAAGGTTGTAATCTATGGTCATGGGTAGCGGATTGGCAACTTTGGCAAGCACCGAAGGAATGGCAGTAAAACTTTCTCCTAACTTGATTTTGTAGGCGGCGGTGGCAAAAAAATGCCTGACAGATGGATTTTGTTGGAGGGCATTTGCCCCAAAATCAAAGGTATTTCCTGCCAACTGAGCAATGGAAATGCCTCCATAAAAACGTGTAGAATAAAGCCACAACCCTGCGGTAACGACGGGTTTGGTCAGGACAATATTTGCCGCCAAATTATCGGTAGGGTTGGCTAATCTTAGCTCACTTCCGCGCATGGAGTATTGCGAAATTCCTGCGGAAAGCCCTGCGGAAAGTTTGATTTCGGGGGAGAGCAAAACATGATACGCGTAAGACAAAGTAGCCTCTGTACTACTAAAAATGCCAATTCGGTCGTAGAGAATCATGCCACCAAGCCCATGCGTGGGTCTGATTTTTTTGTAGCGATTGTAGCGATTTCCATTGGGGGCAAAGGCGTGTTGCTTGTCATCTATCTTGCTGGGATTGGCAAGGTTAGGGTGATTGCCAAGCTGGGTGTGGGCTGTAACATAATAAGTAGTCGGTGCGCCTTCTATTCCCGCCCACTGGCTTCGGAAACTCATTTTTACGTCCATGTAATCCTCAATTCCTGTGATGGCGGGATTGAGCAAATAATTATTCAGCATATATTGGCTGTACTGTGGACGCACTTGGGCAGTAGCTAAATAGCTGAAAAACAGGAGATAAATATAAAAAATGAGTCGCTTCATGGGTGGTATTTTTTTGAATTACACCTGAGTCTATGACAAAAGTTTAAAAAAACAAAAAAAGCCATATCATTGGATAAATAACTACAAATAAACAATGAATATGGCAGTATTTGAGGTAAAAACATTGTGCGAATATAGCGATTTATACTAAGTTTTGCAAATAAAATTATCAGATTTACACCAAGCAAGGCTGAAATTTTTAGTTTTATTTTTATTTGCCTTGCTTAACTTGTTGTTATTAAAAGAGCCATAAGTATCATTATTTCAGATACTTATGGCGATAAATGTTTGCAAAAGGTATAGCAAAGCTATATCTTTTCGTGGTCAAACAACAAACATTTCTCTTATGCAAAACTATAAAAAAACTTCATAAAACAGTAAAACGCTTTTTAAAAGGCGATTCCGAGCAAAGTGCGAAAATGTTAGCAGCACTAAATTCACTCACATTATCACAAGCTGCACACGCCCTTTTATCAAAGATAAACCTACTTTACTTTTTAGGTAATTGATTAGATTTACCTACTTTGCACAGTATCCTAAGTTACAAAGATGTCAAAAGTAATCTCTATCAAATTGATTTTAATAAGCTCTTAGCAAATATAAGTCATCAATTTTTTAAGTTACTCAAACACAGTAGGAAGATTCAGCAAACGATTGTAGCTACAAAAGAAAGATTCGGAAAAAAGTGATGTCAATTTATGTTGGTGGGATTTTATTTACAACAATTCACACGATATGTCAGGAAAATATGTAGACGAGAACATAGCAGCAATATTGGGTTAGAAGCACGCAAACGGAAAAAGGTATTCAGAGAGGTAATAGATGAGATACTTGAATACCTTTTGCAAGCTAAAATAAGTGTAAATAATTTATTATCAAATAGTTAAATATAGAGTAATAACAACAAGTTAAAACGGTAGGTTAAATATAACTCACCGTTTTAACGGTGGGAACATTCAAAATCCAAAAACGGTTTATTCTTGAATATCAATTATGCGATTATACTTTGAGTTATTTTCAGCGTCCCACTGGCAATCTTTTACTATGAAAAATGTAGCTATTCTCTCTGTGTTAATATCAATATCTCCACTGAAAGGCTTTTTAACTCCCTAATTATCAATATAATACATAAAAAACTTAGTGTTTTTTATAAAAAAAACGAATATTTCCCTATAGAAGAAACATTCGTTTTTGATAAAGTGCATTTTGGATTACATTAATCCCTAACTTCTTTTTTTATTAGGTAACATTTTGTTTTTTGAGGTTAAAAGCATCAATGATAATTTTTGCTTTTTTTGGAATTTCTGCTTCTACCCAAGTATCATTGATTTTTACTTTCTTTACATTTTGCAATAATAAAAGAATGTCAGCAGGAGAATATTTTTTATTCAAGTCTGTTTCTTTGAGTTGGGCGATGATGCGATAATAGGCTCGCAAAGCAAAAAAATTGATAAAATGCCAAGTTTCCATACTTACTTCGCTTTGCATATAAGTTCTATCAGCTTCCAAAACATTTTTATAGGTGTCGTTGAGTTGCTCTATATCATTGCGACTTTTGAAATATTGATACACTTTTTGAGGTGATAAAGCCACCTGTTTTAACTCAAATTTCTTCTCTTTGGGGGTTTGTTTTTTCTTGTCCTTGCTGTTTTTCTGCTTTTCTACCACTTCTGCCTCAATATCGATGATTTCCACCTCTTGCATTTCTGTGGTGTTGCTTATCACGCCCAAAGTACCAAAATGGGCTTCTTTTTCATAAAAACCTTCCAAGGTGTAACCCTTCACACCCTCTGCAATTCTTTTCAAATAATCTTTGCTTTCTGCTAATT
>JAAFJS010000274.1 GCA_013298985.1 Cytophagales bacterium | reverse complement strand
CTCCAAGCATCTATGGCTAAACTTTTTGCTTCGCAGGTGGCAATGGACGTTACGGTGGAGGCAGTACAGGTGCATGGTGGCTACGGCTACGTCAAAGAGTTTCACGTAGAACGCCTGATGCGCGACGCTAAAATCACACAAATTTATGAGGGAACTTCTGAAATCCAAAAAGTAGTGATTGCAAGAGCTATTACAAAAGATTAAAAAATTTTGGTCTTTTCACAATTATTTCCGTACATTTGACTATGATAGAGTGGCTGACCGTTATTTCATTATTATTACTTGGACTTGTTTTTTTTATTGGGGAAGTATTTTTTATTCCAGGAATCACCATTGCGGGCTTGCTTGGCGTAGCTTTCAGTGGCGCAGGCGTTTACCTTAGTTATTCCTATTTTGGCAGTGATGTGGGCAATATGATTTTCTTTGCTTCTGTGCTGATTAACTCCATCACTTTTTTTTATAGCTTTAGGAGTGGGCTTTGGAAAAAATTTGCGCTAAACAAATCCATCAGTAGCCGAGTAAACGAAGAAGACCCCATCTATATCCTCAATGAAGGCGATGTAGGCATAGCCAGTACCATGCTCCGCCCAATGGGAATGGTGGAGATAGGAGGCAATAAATTTGAGGTAAGTAGTAATTCGGGCTTGATTGATGTAGGTAAGCCTGTCAAGATTGTCCGCATAGATGGCAGAAAAATCTTAGTAGAAGAAGTAAAAAGTTTGCCTATTTGAAAAAAAATTGAATACAGTTTTATTTGAATATAGTTTTGTTTAAGTACAGTTTTGTTTAAGTACAGTTTTGTTTGAAAATGATTTTTATAGTTGTATGAAATTTTTTGTGGAGGGGTGAGTTCTCCCCCGCTAAAGCGAGGGGGTTATGTTTTATTAATATATTGATTACCAGTCCATAACACCCTCTTTTAAGAGGGTGGACTACCTACTCAAAACGTGTTATCACATAAATTAAATTGTCAGATAATCATTTTTATTCCAATTTTATCATTCCAAAATTTGTTAATTTACCAATTCATCATTTATCAATTTATCATCGAAAAAATATGCAAGAAACACTCATTTTGGCGATTTCGGTCATTGTTGCCTTTTTCGTTTTCTTATATTTTGTGCCTGTAAACTTGTGGATTACAGCCGTATTTTCGGGCGTGCGCGTGGGTCTATTTGACCTTGTGTTCATGCGTATTCGCAAAGTGCCACCAAGCCTTATTGTTGGCTCTATGATTACAGCAACAAAGGCAGGGCTAAATATTACAATTTCTGATTTGGAAACACACTACTTAGCAAGCGGACACGTTCCTTCGGTCATTAAGGCATTGATTTCTGCTGACAAGGCAAATATTGAGCTTACTTTTAAGCAGGCGGCGGCGATTGATTTGGCGGGTCGCGATGTGTTCGAGGCAGTACAAATTTCCGTTAATCCCCAAGTAATTAACACACCTCCTGTTACTGCGGTTTCCCAAGACGGTATCCAACTCGTTGTAAAAGCACGAGTTACAGTTAGGGCGAGTATAGCCCAGCTGGTAGGTGGTGCGGGCGAAGAAACCATTTTGGCGAGGGTAGGCGAAGGGATTGTAACCTCGATAGGCTCTTCCGCTTCTCACAAAGAAGTATTGGAAAATCCCGATAAAATCTCTAAATTAGTGCTTTCCAAAGGTTTAGATTCTGGTACAGCGTTTGAAATACTTTCTATTGACATTGCGGACATTGATATTGGCGATAATATAGGCGCAAAACTGCAAATTGAGCAGGCAAATGCAGAACTCAAAGTAGCGGAAGCAAGAGCAGAAGAACGTCGCGCAATGGCAGTAGCTGTTGAGCAAGAAATGAAGGCAAAAGCACAAAGCGCACGTGCCATCGTGATTGAGGCAGAGGCTATGATTCCTTTGGCGATTGCTGAGGCACTCAGAAATGGTAATTTGGGCTTGATGGACTACTATCGTATGCAAAATATACAGTCAGATACAGATATGCGCGACTCTATCGCACATGGAAGCAAGGAAGTAAAGAAATTGGACACTGGCACAGGCAAATAAGCATTGATGATACAAAGTATTGTAATGATATTCCTTCTGAACCCTCTCCTTTGGGGAGGGCAGGGTAGGGCAAACCAGCCCATCAACCCTTGCGATATTTATGGTGTCATTTATGAAGAAAAAGACCGTCGCCGCGCACAATTTTTGGTATATGTAGAACCAGAAAATGAGTACAGGTCTAACTTAGTGGTTTTTAAGGAAATAAACGCCACCTTAGCAGACAACAAAGGCTTGTGGTATTTCACAGAAACGCGAGGTTTTGCTGACTATGCCGTTCATTTTGTGGAAGATAGGTCTATCGCTGATTTCGTCATTTACTACACAGACAAACCTCACTACGCAGGGTGTAGATAAAAAATCTAAAATTCTCTATCATGCTCGTTTCAGCCATCGTAGCCAAATCTTTGAACCACGTCATAGGCATCAATAACCAGTTGGCTTGGCGATTGCCAGCCGACCTTCACTATTTCAAGCAACTGACGCTAAATCACCACATATTAATGGGGCGCAAAACTTTTGAGTCGATTGGTAAACCACTGCCACAAAGAACTTCTATTGTACTTACACAAAATCCTAATTACTCTTTTGAAAAAACTTTTGTAGTAAACTCTTTAGAAAAAGGAATTGAGTTTGCAAAGCAAAATGGTGAAAATGAGCTATTTATTATTGGAGGCGCAGAAGTCTATCGGCTGGCAATGCCTTTTTTGAACCGCTTATATATTACCGAAGTACAAGCCGTCATAGAAGGTGATGCGTTTTTTCCGCTGCTTGACAGTAGTTGGCGAGAAGTCAGTAGAAAAAAATACAGCAAAGATGAAAAGAATAGGTATGACTATGAATTTGTGATAAATGAAAGATAAATTTAACGAAATTCACCATTAAATTTCTAAAAATAATGAACGCTATCTTCCAGAATAATTACTTGCATATCTCTTATCAGCCCGATTTGAGTTTGATGAGAGTAAGCTATTTTCCTGCGACAGCACAAATGACTGAGGAAGAATGGAAGGAGTGTTCGATGGAAGTCTTAGGGCGTATCAAGGAACTAAGACCGCGCTTTTTGCTCAGTGATAATCAGCAAATGTTTTTTGTAATTACTATCGAGCTACAAACATGGTTCGCAAGAACAATCCTTTATTTTACACAGCAGGGCTTTTTTAATGTAGAAAAGTTTGCACTGGTCATGCCAGAGGAGTTTATCGCAGAGCTGGCAGTCGAGCAGACAATAGAGGAAACAAAAACGATGAAAACTTCTTTTGCGCTCCAGCAAAAACTGTTCATCAATGTCAATGAGGCAGAAAAGTGGCTACTTGGTTAGCTTATATTTTTAGTGTTTTCAAAAAATTAAATCTAAAATTACGACTACATTGTATCTTTTTAGCTTGTTTTTACATTATGTTTGCAAAAACAATATTTCTATGCTAATATTGGCAAAAAAAAATGCCAAATACCAGTTTTAATTTAACTAAAAGGTTTATAATTGCAAATTAAAAAAGTTCACAACAATGAGAAAGACTACGATATTTACATGGGCATTGATTCCCGTAATTGTTGCCTTGGCTTACTTCGTTTATGCAGGTATCAAAAAAAACATCGATACCGCAGCAAACATCAAAAAAACAGAGGCAAAAGTAATTGAACGCCTCAAAGAAATCAGAGAGGTACAAAAATGGTTCTTGTTGAGCAATGGTCGCTACTGCGGTACTTGGGATAGTTTGACCAACTTTATCAAAGAAGGTACTATCTTTATCGTCGAGAAAAAAGAAACCATTATCCAGCGTCCCGCTTCACAGTCACACTTGGGCGATAGCGTGAGGGTTTCTTTTGATACCTTGGGCAGAGAAAACGTGCAGAAATATTTGTTCCCTGCGGAGAAGTACCCTAATTTCAAGGCAGAGGAAATCACCAAAATCCCTACTTGTGAATTAGAAGGTTTCGAAAAACCTGCTTCTTGCACTAACTGCCAGTTCGCGCTCTATGCAGGCAAAATCAAGAAAGGCAACGTCATGGTTGATGTACTGGAAGTCATTGACTCCTGTCCTATTGATAACGCCAGAAAGGAAAGCAATGAAAACCGTAAGCGTAAATTCCTGCGTTTTGGTGCCAGAGAAGAAGTAACCACTACGGGTAACTGGGAGGACTAAAAGAGTTTGAGGTTGTAGCTTGGGGTTTGAAATTCAAAAAAATGCAAACCCCAAACTCACACAGCATCATCGGACTATTGTATTTTTTTAACCTTTTCCCCCTCCCCTCTGCATGATTTTAATCAAAGACAGTGCTTTTAGCGTAGATGAAATCTATAAATACACCCTCTGCTTCAAGGTGAGCAAGCAAGCAGTAGAGATTGGCGTTTTTGATGCCTCTATGAATAGGTATTTGGTCTATGAAAGCTACCCTCTCGATAAAAACGCCAATGATATCGCATTTCTGGAACAACTTTACAAGGAACACCTTTTCATATCAGCAGGTTATTGGAAAAAAGTAATTTTGATAAGCACCCTGCCCAAATATACCTACGTACCCGAAGAATTTTTTTCTACGCAAAACGCCGTAGATTTGCTCCGCCTCAATACTACGTTGGAAATGGACAAACTGGACGTGTGCTATGTTCCGCACCAAAAACAGCAAATTAGCTGTATCTTTGGCATAGAAAAATCACTTTTGAAATGGATAAAAGGCAAATATCCTTACCAAGAAATCACTTACCTGCACGAAAATAGTTGTCTGATTGAAGGGTTACTCACGCAGTCCAATACATTAGAAGTCAGGGATTTATACATTTTTATACAGTCAAATACCCTAATCCCAATAGGCTTTAAGCAAGGCTATTTGCAGTACCTGAATACCTTTAATTACACTGTTGCTCAGGATTTCATTTATTATGTGTTGCTGGTGATAGAAAAAATGGGGCTACAAAAACAAGAAGTAAATGTCATCATGTACGGAGATGCGCCCCAAGCCTCCGCATTGCTCAAAGAATTGGGCAAATATGTAAATAGTGTCAAGCTGGGCAAAAGACCCAAAGGCATCATGTATGGGCATAAATTTGATGAAATAGAGGAGCATATTGCCTTTGATATGTTGAGCATACCTGTAACCACACGATAATATGAAAAGAATAGCGTTATTTCCTGGCTCGTTTGACCCTTTTACGAAGGGACATGAAGACATTGTGATTCGCGGAAGTTTACTTTTTGACGAGGTAATCATTGGCATTGGACAAAATAGCCAAAAACAGCGTTTTTTTCCAATAGAAGTGATGATTAACTGCATCAACGAGGCTTTCAAAGATTACCCAAACGTGAAGGTCGATTCCTTTGTAGGGCTGACAGCAACCTTTGCCGAGAAAATAAATGCCAAATACCTACTGCGCGGATTGCGAAACACCACAGACTTCGAGTATGAAAACAGTATCGCGCAGATTAACAAGAACATATACCCAAATCTGGAAACTGTGCTTTTCATCACCTCACCCGAACTTGCCTACATTAGCTCTACCATCGTGAGGGATATTCATAAGTGGGGTCAAAACGTGGATAAGTACCTACCTTATAAGCTACCTACGTGATTTTCTGAAATTTACGAAAAAATATCTGTAAAAATTTTTGCAAATAAAAAATACAATTTTACCTTTGCAATCTCAAATCTATTTGATTTGCAGATAATTAACTATTTTTTCTAAATTAAATCTTTACGAACGTGACTAAAGCAGATATCATTGCTCAAATAGCAGAAAAAACAGGCATCAGCAAAGAAGACGTTTCAACATCAGTTGAGGCTTTCTTTAAAGTGGTGAAAAGCAATATGGTGGAAGGCGAAAACATCTATGTAAGAGGTTTTGGTAGCTTCATTAATAAGAAACGCGCAAAGAAAGTTGGCAGAAATATCTCTAAAAATCAGCGCATCGAAATTGCTGAACACTTTATTCCCGCTTTCAAGCCTTCTAAAACTTTTACAGAAGAAGTAAAGAAAAGCACCAAGGTAAAATTAGCTAACAAATAAGCCTTTTCTATTCATTATTCTTGGCAAAGAAAATAAATACAGAAAACTCTACAAATATTCAAATTTGTGGAGTTTTTTTCTTTTTATGAGGTGTGTTTTAGTTTAAGAAAAAAGCGAGCATAATCAAAAAAAATAACTAAATTGCGGTATAAAATAATAGCAATATCAAAAGTGGAAGTATTAGAACAAGCCATAACGCAAAATAAAGTAGTGATAGGAGATAGTTTGGCAGTCTTGAAAGAGTTAGACAGTGAAACCATTGACTTAACCATTACTTCGCCCCCTTATTTTCAACAACGAGATTACGGAAATGGTGAATTTGGCGTAGGTAACGAAACAACAGAAGAAGCCTATTTAGATAATTTATTGGCTATTTTTTTTGAATGTGTCAGAGTTACTAAACCAACAGGCACAATAGTTTTTAATTTGGGGGATAAATATATTAATGGTGCTTTGTCTTTATTGCCCTACAAATTTGCTATCAAAGCAACGGAAAACAAGCGGAGTGCCGCCCAACAAGTTTTTTTAATCAACCAAATTACCTGGTCAAAATTAAACCCAACACCACGACAAGACAAACGTAAATTGATACAAGCCACAGAGCCTTTCTTCATTTTTGCGAAATCTAAAAACTATCATTTTGATTTAGAAAACTACTTAAAACATTTAGATGAACAGAATAAAAGCAACCGAAGCAAACCATCTGAAAAGTTAGGTAAACAATATTTTGAACTGATTGCAAATGCAGATTTGGCAGACGAGCAAAAAGAAAGTGCAAAAAAAGCCTTGCAAGAAGCCATTTTATTGGTAAAAAATGGCGAAATAGATAGTTTTAGAATGAAAATAAAAGGTATTCATAAAGAAGCCTATGGTGGAATGGAAGGCGGTAGAAATAACCAAATTCGTTATAATGGCTTTACAATTATCAAAATTTTGGGTAACAAACTAAAAAAAGATTTGATAGAAAGTCCTGTTGAAATAACAAAAGACAATGCTCACCCCGCAGTTTATCCTTTATATATTGTGCAAGAATTGATAAAACTTTTAAGCAAGAAAAATGATTTAGTTTTAGACCCGTTTTGCGGAAGTGGTACGACTTGTCTTGCGGCTAAAAATCTAAAACGCAACTATTTAGGTATTGAAATTAATCCTGAATATGTAAATTTGGCAAATGAAAGACTTAAAGAAGTAAATTTTACCCAAGAACTATTTTTATGACATAAAAAGAAATTTTGGTGGAAGCCTATAAAATTGCTGAAAATTTAGCTTTTAGTACAATTTCAAACCTGATTAAGCAAGATATTGATGTACTCATTGACAAAATAGATAGCAATAAATCTCTTGTTTCTGCATTAGTAACAAGCCTTGTTAAGAAAATCTACGAACCCAAACAGGATATTCGTTTGCACAG
>JAAFJS010000273.1 GCA_013298985.1 Cytophagales bacterium | reverse complement strand
CGAGTGGCGCGTTGCTTTGCTTTTGCCGCATCTGCCTCGCTTCCTTCCTCAAATATACCAAACTCTGCATATTTATCATACAAAGTAATATATTCAGCCACCATTTCTTTGGCAAGCTCCTGCTCATAAAAAGCAATGATGAAATCTCTTTCAACGGTAGAAGTCCCACTATCTTGCTTGGAGATGATGGCGAAAAGTTGCGTTAAGGCTTTTAGTATCTCTTCACTCATAGAGGTTTAATCTATAAAAAACATCTGCAAGGCGTGATAGACCGCAGATGAAAATTGAAATTTGGTACGTGTTAAATTAAGTTTGATGTATTAAAAATAAAACGTAAGGGGTTTACATCAGATATAAAAAGTCAATCAATAAAAGCGTGTGCAAATATTGTTCTAATTTTTTATCTAATACAAAAATAATTTATGCCTCGCCACCAGAAAGGGCTGACAAGGCATAAAAAATATTAATAAGTTTTAAAATCAAACGGAATATCTACGAGTTCGGAAAATTCCTCTCCTGCCTCTTCCATATCTTCGTCGTCTTCATGGTAGAACCAAGTAACAGACGCACCCTCAATCTCTTCCAGTTTGGAGAGAATGTCCAATATCAATTTGGAGGACGCAGTGTTGAAATATTCTAATTTGAACATGAAGTTTGTCTTCGAATTTTCTTGACCTTGATACTTGTCAAGCCAATCCAATATGGGCTGATAGAACTCTGCCGCATCTTCTGGTAAGGAACGCCCTGAAATCTCAAAAAGATTATTTCCCTTGTCTAATACGATTTTTGGCGTGTCTTCAGTGCCGTCGAGATAGATTGCTTCTAACATTTTGTTTATTTGTATATTATGTGTTAGGTTATTCGTTTTTGTGAATTATTTTTTACTTTGGGTAATGCTTTATTATTCCTTGACGATTTGTCTTGAAATGGTTGTTTTTAAGGAAAAAAAAGACAATTTATCATTTATTTTTTCAAATGAAAATCCTAATTTATTGCCTGACTTGCGAGCCATATCTACAAAACCAAGCCCTGCGCCTCCTTTGGGAGATAAGCCTGCGGGACCTTCTCCTGGTCTTTTGATGATTTCCTTGTAAAGCTCCTTTAATTGGTCTTTATTTAAGGAATTGATATTTTCCAGTCTTTTAATCATGCTTTCTACATCTTCGCTAAGAATAGAGTTACCCGAAGTGATGACATATTCATCTTTTTGCTTGCCAATCATAAATATCGCACTGTTTTTCCCGTAAGAGTCCGAGTCATAACTTACTGCGTGTTTGGTGATATTTTGCAAACATTCCACCATAATATTAAACACTTTGCGCTTTACGGCACCCTCTTCTCCAAAGGAATCCATATTGCGCTCTGCCATGGCTAATACTGATTTGGTAATCTCTTGGGTGAACTCCCCTTCATAAACCAAAATCAGGTTTTGATTGAGCATGGTCTTATGCAAGTCATAGATATATTTCATATAATCAATATGTTTGCTACAAAAATTGCTTTTATTTTTTGATATTTTTTACCTACCCCTGCAATTTGGGGGTTAATTTAGAAAACTTTTTTTGATAAAAAAAAATCTATTTGTCAAAATTTAATTCCAATCAATAAAACGTCGTCTGTTTGCTTCTGATTTCCCTTCCAAGTGTCAAAAGAATCGCTTATTATTTGGCTCATTTCGGTCATTTCTACGTGTTGATTTTCTAAAATTAAATCTCTCAACTTTCTTGGAGAATATTTCATCATGTTTTCGCCCAAGCCACCAAACTGGTCTGGCAATCCGTCCGAAAACATATACACTTGGTCTTGCGGATTGAACTTGAGCTTGGTCGTGGCAAATGTAGTTCTTTTTTTGTGTTGTCCACCACCAATCGGAAATCTATCGCCTTTTATTTCTGTAATTTCTTTGTTTTGGACAAAATAAAGCGGACGATGCGCCCCAGAGTATTCCAATTCTCTTGTTTTGAGATTTATTTTGCACAAAGAAATATCCATGCCATCTCTGGTAGAGGAATCCATGTCATCTTGGCGAAGCGTTTTGGTTACGCCTTGGTCTAAACGTTCTAAGATTTCGCCCGAAGTGTAATCGTCTTGTTTGTTTATAATGTCATTCAAAATAAAATAGCCAATCAAAGAAATCAATGCGCCAGGTACACCATGACCCGTACAATCTACTGCCGCCACATAAATATGGTCTTCTTGCTGGATAAACCAAGGAAAATCGCCACTGACCACATCTCGAGGTTTGTAATAGACAAAAGAATTGGGCAAGGCACTTTGCAGTATTTTGGTATCAGGAATGATGGCACTCTGGATTCGCTTGGCATAGTTGATACTTTCTGTAATTTTTTTATTGATGTTAAGTATCTCTATTTCAGCTTCTTTGCGCTCAGTAATATCGTTAGAAACAATCAAAACAGATTCCAAGTCTTTTTTCTCGCTATATTCAGGAATGGCATTTACCTGCATGGTGCGTTCTCCGTAAATGGAAGGGAAATTCATTTCCATTTTTGACTTAGTTTTGCTTTCGCTGACTTGTTTGATTATTTTTTTCCAATGCTCTATGATGACAGGATTGAGCATTGATTGATGGAAGGTTTTGCCCAAAAATCCTTCGGGGACTAAGCCTGTCAGGTTTTTGATGACGGGATTGATATAGTAAACAGTGCCTTCTACATTAATACGTGCAATCAAATCTGGCGAATTTTCGGACAAGGACTGCATCTGCCCGCGCATACGCGCCTCGCGCTCGGCAAGCCTGCGTTCGGTAATATTGCGTGAGTTAATCACGATACCGCCAATGGCAAGGTCAGCAATCAGGTTGTTGCCTGTGGCTTCGAGCCAGATGGTATCACCGTTTTTCTTGATGTATTCGTACTGGACAGTTACTTGATTTTCAGGGTATTCCAGCAGTTGGTTAAACATTCCTTGATAAAGTTCTGCGCTATTTGGGTGAACGTGAACGATGTCGTTTACGCCAATCATTTCTTCGGAAGTGTAGCCCAAAATAGGTGTTACAGAAGGGCTGATATAGCGCACTTTTCCATCACTTTCGTAGATGGTGATAACTTCAGAAGCATTTTCGAGCAAAACTTGCATGGTTTTTTGCGTTCTTTTCACTTCTAAGATTTGGTCTTCTAAGCGAGCATTGGTGCGGCGCAATTCCTCTTGGGTGGCTTCCATTTCTTCTGCGTTTTGGCGCAAAACTTCCTGTTGCAGTTGCAGTTCCTCACTCATCTGCTGAGATTCCTGCAAAAGCATCACCGTTCTTTCATTGACCTTGATATTGGAAATGGTACGCGCAATGCTGACACTGATTTCTTCGACAAACTTAATCTGAACAGCGTTAAACCGTTCAAAACCACCCAGTTCCAATACACCATGCACGATGTCATCTATAATCAAAGGCACAATCAGCAGGCATTTGGGCTTTCTATCGCCAAGCAAACCAGAGGTAATCGTAACGTATTCGTCTGGGATTTCGGTGCGAAGAATGGTATCTTGCTCTATGGCGGCTTGCCCTACCAACCCTTCTGCAAATTGGAATTTAGACTTGATGTATTTTTTCTTTTTGTAGGCATAAGCGGCACGAATTTCTATCAACTTTTCGCCTTCTGCGGTTTCATTGACCACGTACAGTCCGCCTTGCACCGCCCTGATAGCCTCTGTGATGTAAGCAATAACGGCATCTGCCAGTTCTTCTATGTTATTATGAGAGCGCAAAATCTGCCCGATTTCAGCTACACCTGATATAATCCAGTTTCTTTCATCATCTTTTTTCTCGGCAGTTTGGATACTGTCGCGCATGGTTATCAGCGCGTTACCCAGCGTATCTTCGTTGCTCATGGGCTTAAAATCTGCATCATAATCGCCTTCGCCTATTCTGTGTGCAAAATTTGCCGTTCTTCGCAAGGCAATGACCAAGCCCGAAGTCGCTATCGCCATTTCACCTATTTCGTCATTGCTTTCCTTGGTAACAGACTCAGGGAGAATACCTTTGGAAACCACATTAAGGGTGTTCCGCAGGGAAATCAAAGGCTGAATTAATATTTTTGAAAAAATAAATGAAACCGTAAACGATACGATAATAATAAAGCAACCTGAAAGCACAAAGGCAATGACGAGGTAGTTCAAGTCTTGGTTAATCTCGTCTTTGTCTATTTTGACGACCAGCCCCCAGCCCACCGTAGGCAGGTATTTCCAGTTGGCAAGCGTCGTTTTATCTCTGTAATCTTTGGTGAAGCCGTAGCCATTTACTTTTTTGACTGCTTTTTGGAGTGCTTCGGAGTTTTCATCATCTATTAATACGCTGTAAGTGAGCAAAGAATAGGTCGAGTTGCGTGGTCTATTTAGAAATTCTATTTTATTGCCTACCAATTTTGCTAAGATAATTTCCCCTGTTTTCCTTAGCCCTGTACTGTCGCTGGCTATTTCATAGATTTTGTCCATGTTAAACTCCGTAACTACATAGCCAAGTAACTGGTTTTCATTGGTATAGATAGGTGCGGCAACGTTCATGTAGGCGCGCTTGCTCTGGTTCTTGTATAGACTTAGGTTGCCATAATAAATACTATCAGTGGCATTACTGCGAATTTGGTCGTATTCTTCCAGCAGTTCTCCTTCCAGCAAATTGTTTTGCTCTTTATTGGTTCGGTAAACGACTTTGCCGTCTTTGTCAATCAATAAAATATTTTTGTACTGATAAATTTCTTGGATAGGATAAAGATAGGTGTCCAGTCGCTTGGCAATGGAGAGGTAAATGCTGTCATTGGAGCGCGATTGATTTGCCAATTCTAAACTTTCTATGACCCTTCCGCTTTCTTGGATAAGGCTTAGGTTGTACTCTAACTGCTGAAAAATAGACTCTAACTGATTGGCTTTGAGGCTACTCATCACTTGCATACTTTCCCAATAGCGTTCCTCTATCGAGTCTTTGCTGAGGCGATAGGAAAGAAAACTAATTGCAAAAACAGACAATAGCACCACAGCCAACAACAAGGTGGTGATTTTACTGCCTATTTTGATTTCATTGAACATAGTTTAATTTTCTGAATTGCAAGATTTTGTTTTGATGGAAAAGGGGAAAACATTAAAAGTAAAAGTAAGAAGTGTTTTTTAAAATGCAATGAAATTTTAATTAAAATTTGAGTTTGCACAAAAAAAATTGAGAAAAACGAGAATTGTATTGGTTTTTGGGTATTTTTTTCTAAGTGGCGAGGTGATTGGAGGTTAGACCCAGCTATATTTCATGGAGGTTTTGTGATAAGTCATCAGGCTTTCTTAGATGGTTACTTTTTTCATGTAGCTCCCACCGTTAAAACGGTGGGTTATAGAGTTTAATATATTGATTATCAATTTTTTAACATCTTGCTTTGTGGCGCGGTCTAACTTGGGGTTTACAGGTATGGTTTTAGTTTTTCAGCCACTTGCTCAGACTCACTTGCGCGTACCAGCACTTGTATTTGGCACTGATTATCAAAGGCTTGTTGTATTATTTTCAAATTATAGGTTTTAACAATTTTCATTACTTGGTTCATTTGCAAATAATCAAACTGGATTTGCAAGGTTTCCATGACTATTTTTTCTACGATTTCCGCCTGAGCAAGCACTTCGGCGGCGGCGGTTTTGTAGGCATTGACCAGCCCGCTTGCGCCCAGCTTCGTCCCTCCAAAATAGCGCACCACTACGATAAGAATATTGGTCAGGTCTTTGGACTTGATTTGCCCCAAAATGGGCAAGCCCGCCGTTCCGCTTGGCTCTCCGTCGTCATTGGCGCGGAAAATATTTTTGTCCTTGCCCAAGGTGTAGGCGTAGCAATGGTGGCTGGCATCATAGTATTTCTTGCGAAGCACCTCGCATTGCGCTTTGATTTCTTGCTCAGTTTCTACTGGATAAGCATGGGCAATAAACTTGCTTCCCTTTTCCTTAAAAAGAGCTTCAGCTTCCTGCGCGATGGTGAGATAAGTATCCAAATCAGTTTTTATGTTAAAAAAAATGACTTTTGTTGGCAAATTACAGCAAAAAAATAGCGCACAAAGATAAAAATAAAACCTCACACTAAAAATTTGGTAAACATCTCTCTGTTTTTGACATATTTCGCTTATCTATGCACTTTATTCATCTGTTACCTTTGGAAAAGTAGGTGAAAAATTATTTCCTAAACTCAAAATATTTAATTTGTACGAAAATGAAAAACGTATTTTTGCTATTGATGTTATTGGCTATGCTCAGTTGTGGAGGCAATAATGATACCTCTAAAAATAATGAAAACCAAGCACAAGAAATCCAAATCGCTGTTATTCCCAAAGGTACAACCCATGCTTTCTGGAAAAGTGTGCAAGCAGGCGCAGAAAAAGCAGGGCAGGAACTTGGCGTGAAAATCCTTTGGCAGGGACCTCAGAAAGAAGATGACAGGCAAATGCAAATCCAAGTGGTGCAAAATTTTATCAGTCGTGGCGTAAGTGCCATCGTGCTTGCGCCCTTAGATTCACGCAGCTTGGTGCCACCTGTGCAAACGGCTATGAAAAAAAATATTCCTGTGGTTATTTTTGACTCTGGACTCGCCAGCGAAGATTACTCCAGCTTTGTAGCCACTGACAACAAAATGGGGGGCAAACTGTGCGCCCAAAGAATGGCAGAAGTGATGCAGGGCAAGGGCAAAATTATCGTTTTGCGCTACTCAGAAGGCTCTGCAAGCACCTTAGACCGCGAGGCGGGCTTCTTGGAAGGCATCAAAGAATTTGCGCCCAACATCGAGATTTTGTCTGATAACCAGTACGCAGGCGCGACCCGCGAGGAGGCATTCCAAACTTCGCAAAACCTGCTTAACCGTTTCAAGGAAGTGGAGGGCATCTTTGCGTCCAACGAATCCGCTACTTTCGGAATGTTGCGCGCCTTAGAAACTTCGGGCAAGGCAGGCAAGGTCAAATTTGTAGGCTTTGATGTTACCCAAGAGCTACTCAATGCGCTTTCCAAAGGCAAAATTCATGGGCTTTCAGTGCAAAATCCATTCAATATGGGCTACGAAGGTGTAAAAGCGGCGGTGGCAGTCATCAAAAAGCAAAATGTAGAAAAACGAATAGATACAGGCGTTACGATGGTTACACCCGAAAACCTCAGCAGCGCAGAAGTGCAGGCTTTGGTGAAACCACAAATCCAATAATATTTGATACTATCTTTTTCATAATCAAGCCTGTAAGATTAAAAAACCTCCAGTAGAATTACTTACAGGCTGTGGTTTTCCCACAAAAATTGTCAAGCAACCCCCTCTTTTTTGTGATGCTTACCAAATAAAAACTGTAAATTGCCAAGGCAAATGAGTAGGACATCACTATTATAATACTAAACTTTTGTGGTTTATAAAAAGTTATAGCGGAAAAATTGGTTTTTCACGTACTTCGTACCGAGAGATAACACGTGAAAAAATGCCCTATCAATGATTCATGTGTTCACCCACAGTGGAACTGATGAATTACAATG
>JAAFJS010000272.1 GCA_013298985.1 Cytophagales bacterium | reverse complement strand
GCCATGGTGGTCTTGAAACAAGGGCAAAACCTTACGCACGAGGAAATAAAAGTATTCTTGGGTCAGTTTGTAGATAGCGGAAAAATAAATAAATGGGCTGTCCCTGATACGATTGATTTTGTGGCTACTATCCCCAAAACCAGTGTAGGAAAAATAGATAAAAAGGTGATTAGAGGGAATTTATTGAAATTATAACATCTGTTTTTTGAGGTACTGCCAGTTCCAAAAAATTGGCAGTCTTTTGTTTCTGAGAAATTAAAATAACGCGAACAAAAAAGTATAAGTAAGAAAAAAGCAAGTTGATGCAACCAATCCAAAATTCATGTCGTATGGGTTAAAAAATTTAATACATAAAAACATGAAAAAAATAACCATCAAATTACTTTGCTTTTTTTGTCTGCTGAGTATTGTCATTGCTTGTACTTCCTCTGATACCGCAGAAATCACGCCCGACCCAAAGCCTGATGCTGGCGAACTGCCCAAAGATGTCGTTTCTGATACTTCCAGTTTTGAAATTTCTTTTTTTCAGCAAACCAATGCTGTAGAAAAACAAACAGAAAATGTATTTGTTTCGCCTCTGAGCCTGAAAGTAGCCTTAGCAATGTTGCTCAACGGTGCAGATGGCAATACCGCACAGGAAATAAAACGTACTTTAAAGCATCAAAACTTGAGTATGTTGGAAATCAATGCTTTGTACAATAATTTGATTGCCAATGCTGCAAAAATAGATGAAAAAGTACAAATAGAAATTGCAAATTCGGTTTGGTATAGCAATGATTTTGCCGTAGAGCCTTCTTTCCTAAGTGTTTTACAAAATTCTTTTCAGGCAGAAGCCACCGCACTCAATTTTAGAGATAAAGAGAACTCAAAAAATCAAATTAATCAGTGGGTTAGCCAAAAAACGCGCAACAAAATCAATAAAATCATAGACCAAATCCAGCCAGAGGAAGTCATGTTTTTGATTAACGCAGTTTATTTCAAGGCAGACTGGCTGTACAATTTTGACCCAACCAGTACCCAAGACCAGCCTTTTACCCTCATTGACCAAAGTAGAGCCAATGTGAAAATGATGCAACAACAAGCCTCTTTTTCTTATGCCTCGCGCAATGGTTATCGGGCTGTGGTACTTCCTTATGGCAAGGGCAACTTTAACCTGACCATCTTGCTTCCCAATGCCGAAAAAAATATTAATGAATTTATTAAAGAATATACTTTGGTAGAATGGAAGGCACTGCAAGAAAACATGAAAACCCAAAAGGTAAACTTGAGCTTGCCCAAATTTACCTTAGAATATGAGAAAAATCTAAATCAAATCTTACAGTCTATGGGCATCAAAGAGGCTTTTGGTAATAAGGCAAACCTGAGCAAAATCTCTAAAACCCAAGGGCTGTATGTAACGCAGGTAAAGCAAAAAACCTTCGTTCAGATAGATGAAAAAGGCACAGAAGCGGCGGCAGTAACTTCCATTGGGGTAGGTACAACCTCTTTCAACCCCAATGACCCCATTTTTTTTGTTTGCAATAGTCCGTTTGTGGTTGTACTGACTGAAAAGCAGCATAATACAATTTTATTTATGGGAAAAATCGCTAAACCAGAGGTAAAATAAGTGTAAATAACCAACTTCGGCATTAGTTTTTGCTTTGCCGAAGTTGGTTTGTCATGTAAAAAACTGTCGGCAACACTTGAAAAGTTTGCCGAAGTAATAAGAAACCCTATTTCCCCAGTTCCACTGCTCTCTGCAAAGCCGCCTGCAAGCCAACCTGAATGTCCTCTGCCAGATTTGCTTCGCCAAATTTGAGCAAAGCCGCTTCGGTAGTGCCACCTTTGGAAGCCACGCGACTTATCCATTCCTTGCAACTGATAGTATTGATATTGAGCAAGTTCACTGCGCCTACAAAAGTTTGTTCTACTAACATTTCTGCTTGTACTTTGGTAAAGCCCATTTGCGTAGCCGTATTTATCATCGCGTCCATAAAGTAAAAAACGTAGGCGGGACCACTGCCAGAGATTGCCGTAACCGCGTCCAGCTTGCTTTCATCATCAAAATAAAGCGATTTGCCTGTGGTATTGAGCAGATTTTGAATGTTAAAAACTTCCTCTTTGCTCACTTCCTCAGCAGAAGTAAAGCCCGTCATGCCCATGCCTATCTGGGCGGGCAGATTGGGCATGGCGCGTACTATCTTTTTGGTGGGTAGCCCCTGCCTAATGGTACTCATTTTAACGCCAGCCATGATGGAGAGAATGGTCTGATTTTCAGATATATAATTCCTAATTATTGGGAAAAGTGCCTGAATATCCTGCGGTTTGATAGCCAAAATAATGAGGTCTATTTCCTTGATGTAGTCCGCAGGTTGATGAAATACATTTTTGAAACCTATTGATTTGAAGTAAGTTACCTTTTCCTCAAAGTGTTCTAAGATATACAAATCATCTTTTTGGATAGCATGGTTGGCTATGAAGCTATCTGCGTAAGTTTTGCCCATATTACCACCACCAATGATTAAAATTTTCATTTGTTAGTTATTTTTATATTTTGATTTCTTGAATGATGCTATTCTTTGACCACCTTTCGCCAAATTGTACTTTTCGTAGTTTTGATTTCCAAAAGATATACGCCTACCGCTAACTGATTGATATTCAATATAAAACGTGCCTGATTTTGGTCAATTCGCACATTGATTTTCTTGCCTGTAAGGTCATGGAGTTGTAAATTAGTAATTTTATCTACCTTACTTTCCACATTCAATGCGTCGTTCGTAGGGTTTGGATAGACTTTCAAATTAGCTTGATAAGTTTCGTCTTCTGCGCTTGTAAAAATATGATTAAAAATAGCAGATGTGCCTTTACAGCCATTTCTGTCTGTAATTCTAACGGCATATCTTCCTGATTGAGTGGCAGTTATTTGGGCTGAAATTTCATTTGGCATGGTATTTCCGTTAAAAAACCATTCATAACTGACAGTATTTGCTTGGGTTAATGCACTAAGCAAGTCGCGTTCTGCGCCCACGCGCACCTGTGGAGCAGCAAAACGTCTGATAACTACGGCAGGCGAGGTGCTGACGCAGTTTTCTTTGGTAATGAGATTTACGGTGTAGCTACCTATTTCTACGGCATTGATGCGGTCATTGGTCGCATTGGCAATAGGAACATTATTTAAAAGCCACTGGTAGCTGGTGATTCCTTCTACTTTGGGCGCAACTAAAATAGCGTTGGGGCGGTCTTGGTCGCAGTAAGTAGTTTCGCCGCGCACCTCGATAGCCAAATTTGCCGTTGTGCCTACACAGTTAGTTCTGACAGTATAAGGTTTGCTTTGCAGGACGAGTTTATTTGCAATTTTGTTTCCTACAAAAACCACATAAATCCCTGCATCTTCTCTGTTGGCACTTGGGATACGCAATATAGCACTGGTCGCGCCTGCTATTGGCTTGCCATCTTTGTACCATTGATAGGTATTTTCTTTGCCTTCTGCTTTGATTTCCAAGACTATAGGTGAGCCAAGCGATACATCAAAGGTCTGCGCTTTGCCTATACGACCTTGCGGCGCGTAGATAAAATCCAAGTTAGGAAGTGCTTTTTTGAGCTTGCCCACGACCTCTTCCAAATCACCAAAATCCAAATCGTTGAAATCGAGGCTTAGAAACTTCAAATCGCCTAATTTCTCGAAACCTTGGGGAAGATTGTCCAAGAAATTGTCAAAAGCATGAAATTCCTCCAAATCAATCAGCAAAACGATAGACTCAGGCAAGTCGATGAGGAAATTTCCACTTACGGATAAGTATTTCAATTTCAATAAATTACCAATTTGTTCGGGGAGTTCTTCTAAATAATTGTTGGACAAATCCAAAATTTCTAAGTTGAGTAACAAACCAATTTCATCAGGAAGCTGGTCAAATTCATTGTCATTCAAGAAAAGGTTTCGCAGTTTTGATAAATCACCAATATTGATGCTAACTTCGTCAAATTGGTTATAGGAAAGCCAAAGTGTAACGAGTTCTGATAAATCACCAATCCAAGCGGGAATATCTCCTTCCAAATTGTTCTGGCTTAAATCCAAATAAGTCAGTTTGAGTAAAAACTTTAACTTTTCAGGAAGTTTGCCTTTCAAATTGTTATTAGAAAGATTCAAATAGACCAAATCCTCAAAAATAGGCGCATCAAAAATATTGGGAATTTCGCCAGTGAGGTTGTTGTCTGGAAGATTGATTTGAACTAAATTTCCACTTTCGAATACCAATCCCTCCCAGTTAGTAACAGGCTCGTCTATTTTCCAAGGTCGTTTCCATTTATTTCCGCCTGTACTATTAAAAAAGTTAATCAGTGCCGCGATGTCCTGCGCGCTCAGTTCGGGAACGACAGCAAGGTTGATAGTTGCGCGTTGTAAGATAAGTTCGGTAGCGATGGGGCTGGTAATTTCACAAAAATATTCTCCTTCATTGGCGATGGTAACATTGCTGAAAACCAAAATTGCTTCGTCTGCCCCAGTGATATTGCCTTCGTTTTTGAGGGCTACGGGCTTGTCGTTCACGATTTTGAACCATTTGTATCTGTTGGCACTGCCGCCTGTTAGCGATGAAAGCCTGACCGTCGTTCCCTGGCTTGCTTTGCGGTTTTCGGGAGAGAGAATTTCTGCCTGGGGCGCATAATCAAAGTTGATGTTTTTGCTTGCCAAGAGGTTTACCAAAGGCTCGATAGCCTCAAAACCTAAGAAATTATTGCTTACATCAAGGCTTTTGAGTTTGGACAGATTGGCGAGGCTCACAGGCAATGTACCTCCCAAAAAGTTATTTGCCAAACGAAGATTTACGACTCTATCACCTACCAACTCTACCCCAAACCAAGTACAGGCAGGCAGCTGTAAGTCCCAAGGTGTGAGCCAGTTCACGCCGTTTGCGCCGCGATAAAGTTCTATCAATATCAGAGAATCCGCTTGAGTGATGCACTTGGAATCTACACCAACGGTCGCGCTGGTTTCCAGTAATGTGGTACAACCAGAAATTTTATTTTTTGCTAATACTCTGTATGTCAAGGTGTTTTGTAAGATTTCGGTAGGCAATTCGATAGTGCCGCCGTTGCCGTCAATAGCCTTGCCAATCAGCACTTCTGTATCTGCGCGTTCCAACTGATAGGAAACATCATTTTGTGTTGCTTCTACAATTACTTTGGTGTCTTTGCCTTTTTCTATAAACTCCAATTCGGGATAGACCAACAGCGTACCGTCTGGCGTGGGTAGTTCGGGATAAGTGTAGGAAAAGGAGAAAACGTTGCTGGTGCAAAATAAGAGAGGCTGGGTTACAGTGATGCTGGTAATTTCTATACCACCTGCTACATTATTGATAATTAATTGATTACTTTTTGCCTGCACCGCCTCAAAGTCAGGTCTGCCATCTCCGTTAATATCTACAAAGTAAAATTGGTCTTCCTGCACATTATTCATCTGTAAAACTAACCTACCATTAGGCTTTTCGCAACTGGTGGGGTTGGTCGTGGCGGCGGAAACTACAGCAGGGGGCGGAATAGCTCCTGTGGTATAAGGTGTCAGAGTTGTAGGAAACGGATTTGGAATACAGCCTAACATACTCGTGATATTAAAATAAGCTCCCACTCCACCCAAATCAAAAGGAGGCATGGCGGAAGGAAAAAGAGAATTAAGCACTATTTTGTGGTTAATAGCAGTGATAGAAACAATATCTGGATAATTCATATTGCCAAAGTCGAGGTAATAATCACCATCAGGGGAGTCATTGCTCAGGGTAATGGTAATATTTTGATTAAAACCCTTACAATCTGGATAACTTAAATCTTTGATGGAGAGAATAGTGGGTTTGTTGTAAACGGTGAAGGCTTGAGAGAATTGAGAAGAATTATTGAGGACATCTCTTGCAAGCAAGACATAAGTACCTTTGCCATCTATAAATTGCATATTTGCAAGAGGAACAATAAAAGTAAATGGATTACCAAATACAGAAGCTTGTGTCCCTAAATCTGCTATCCATTTCTTGCCTTGGTTAGTGGGGCAGTTAGGGTCGACTTGGTAGAGGTCAAAACCAAATGTACCAGCCATGCCACCTTGCGTAAGCGAAATTGTAACTGTATTCATTATACAATCATAAGTAATAGTAGGTTCTCCTGCGGTTAGCAAATTATTTAACTCTGGTCTTGACATAATGCTGTTATTCGCATTATTCGTAATTTCTATTCCTTTGTCTGCACCTGAGCCATTGCAGAAAATAGAGTTGATGCCAATGGTATTAGTATTGGTATTGTTAAAACCTAAGTCATTGATAATAATGCCAAGCTGCGTATTATAAGCAATGGTATTTGCTTTGGTAGCATCAGCTACTTCACCTATCAGTGTATTAGAGGTTTGCTCCACTCTGATGCCCTCAAGGTTTGGAATTGCTGATGTGCCTGAAATATTCGTACCTATGAGATTGTTATATACGCTGGTCGTACCACTTATCCCTATCAGATACAGCCCTGTATTGGTATTGCCAGAAATCAGATTGTTCTGAATCAGGTTGATGGTAGTTCCAGCGAACTCTATTCCTGTCCCATTGGGTAGTGCGGCAGTTCCTGCGGGATTTGTGCCTACTTTGTTATTGATGATTTGGTGATTATTGCCTTGGTTGATGGTCATACCAGAGCCGCTGTTCCCACTGACTACGTTTCCGTCTATCACTATAGCACTCGACGCGTTATCCACATTTATTCCAGCGTTATTACCAAGACTTGCTCCGCTTGGGTTAGTGCCTATATAATTTCCTCTAATATTTATGCCACTTGTGTTTTCTATACTGATACCACTACTTATATTTCCCCCTATGATATTGCCTTTCCCTGCTGTGCCTATATTGAGATTAACAGTTGAGGGATTTCCATTTTCTATCCTCACTCCAATAGGTTGGACAACATTACTGACCGCAGTACCAGCGAGATTTGTGCCTATGTTGTTATTCTCTACATTGACATTGCTACCTCTTCCTGAGCCAGAGAAGAGAATACCACGATTCCCATTTCCCGAAATGGTATTGCCTACAATATTCCCACGTGTAGCAAGCACTAAGATGCCGTTGTCAAAACAATCATGGATATAATTACCTTTGCCTACTGCACCTATCTCGAAGTTAGTGCCACTTGGTGTAATAGCAATGCCACTGCCAGTAAATGAGTCTGGATTTCGTATATTTCTGATTTCTAAGCCATAAATTTTACAGCCAGTAGCAGTGATGTTAAATGCCTGCGGCACATTATTAGTCACTACATCTACGCCATTAATCACCACCAAGGGAGTACCTGCATAGCCTGCTTGCGTAGTGCCGTCAATGGTAATATTGGGTTGGTTAATGTCTTGGTAAGGATTATTTCCGTTGATATTAATGACCAAACCCGTACTTGGCAGATTAAAAGCAATGGTTTTGTTGCCCCCTGCGTTTCTTGCTAAGTTAATAGCCTCACTTAGGGTCAGATTTCCTACGCTATAGTTG
>JAAFJS010000271.1 GCA_013298985.1 Cytophagales bacterium | reverse complement strand
CAAAAAAGAGAGAAAATGAGTGCAAGGAAAAGTCGAAATATATTTTACACATAAAATGGTGGGGTAAGTTATTGATTTTCAATAAAAAAGGTTTCTCAAAAGTAATATTTGAGAAACCTTTTTTGTTAATTTTAAGAAATAAACTTCTCAAAATTATATTTTTGTACTTTAAAAAATAAATTTTAATTTATGAAAAAGTATTTAGCAAAAGTAAAACATGAAAAATCCAATGAATTATCTGTTTGCTTTTATATTGAGCAGGAGAAGATACTTCAAATTGGGGATAAAATGAATGAAATCAACGCAGAAGCCTACATGAATGGGGAAAATTGGGATATATTTTTAGCATATTATTTAAGAAAAAATAACCCTGATATATTACATGGTATGAGAAGCAACTCAGAAGCAGGTATGTGTTGTGTTGAGTATGAGCAAACTTCTGAAAATGAAGCAAAAGCAGATAAGTTGATTGAAATTATAGAAAGTTTGGTTGAAAATGAGCAAATTATATATGCTTTTCTTAAAAAAGAGGGTGGAAATATTGGATGGGATTAAATAATCCGAGCAATAGAGTAGAGGTATTAGAAAGGAAGAAATAAAACGAACAAAAGTTTTCATCTTGGGAAAGGTGGAAACTTTTTTGTATATTTGTCAGTCATAAAAGGAAAAAACATGGAAAGACTCAAAGTAAATTATAAAGAACTGATAAGTATAAACCCCAATATACGTTTTGGTCGCCCTTGTATCATTGGTACACGTATTTCTGTGTATGACGTTTTAGGCTGGCTTGCCTTGGGCATGACCCACGAAGAAATCATAGAGGATTTCCCACAGCTAAAAAAGGAACATATTTTAGCCTGTTTACAATATGTGGCTACCAAAGAGAAACAATTAAGATATGCCTAATGAAACTCCTTTTTGATGAAAATGTATCCTATCGGGTAGTAAAAAAAATTGCCTATTTGTTTCCTGATTGCGAAAATGTAGGGAGAGTAAAACTGCTTCATACAGATGATTTGGTAATATGGGAATACGCAAAGAAAAATGACTTTGCAATAGTTACTTTTGATGAGGATTTTGAAGAACTTAGTTTGCTCAGGGGCTACCCTCCCAAAGTAATATTGTTGAGAACAGGGAATATTAGCAAAGATGACTTAGTAAGATTATTTATTGATAAACAAGAAGTTATCCTTTCTTTTTTAGAGAATGAAGAGTTTGGGTGCTTGGAGATATATTGATTCCACAAGAATAAGATACTGCAAATTATGTGGGTGGCGAAGAATTAGAAAAAAGAGGAGATAAGTTATTGATTTTCACCAAAAAAAGGTTTCTCAAAAGTGATATTTGAGAAACCTTTTTGGTTTATAAAAAGTTATAGCGGAAAAATTGGTTTTTCACGTACTTCGTACCGAGAGATAACACGTGAAAAAATGCCCTATCAATGATTCATGTGTTCACCCACAGTGGAACTGATGAATTACAATGCGCTAAAAGATTAGAAGAATCAAATCTTTTAAACTTAACCTTTGATTTTCAAAACTATGCCTATTATGTTGAATGTTATCAAAAACCTACCCCAAAGCCTTGAAAACCTGAGCAATAGAGTCGAGGCATTGGAAAGGAAAGTTTTATAACTACCAATTTTTGCTTTTCGCCTGAAAAATGAATAGTATTGTACAAATAATGAAGTTACAAATATGGAAGTGCTTACACTGAAAATCAATACAGAAAATACAGACCTGCTCATGGATATTCTGAACTCCCTCAACTTTGTCCATGAAGTTCAGATTGTTGCCTCGCCGTTGTCTGTTTTGCCAGATGAAATGGAGCAACAAGAAAGAAAAGATTGGCAAGAATTATCGTTGCAAGGCTTGGCAGGAGCATACGGAACAGATGAACCTGATTATGAGCATATTATTATCAAACAGTAAAACTCCATGTAAAATTGCTCAGAAGATTAGCTCATTACTTAGAACAAAATCTGTAAATCTACCCCAAAGCCTTGAAAATCTGAGCAATAGAGTAGAGGCATTGGAAAGGAAGTAAAGATTCATATTTACCTTTCTTTTGTACCAGAAAATAGAACGCAATTTCTTATCTTTGCCTTACATTAAAACTTAGAAAAACTATGGAAGCAATAGTAAATGATGAAAAGCTAAAAATCTTACTCAAAGAGGCTATTTTAGAACTGATAAAAGAAGAAAAAGAATTGCTCTTTTCTCTTTTTTTTGAGTTTTTTTCTGAAAGCATAGAGCAAATAGGGCTGGCAAAAGCGATGCAAGAAACCAAGCGAGGCGAGTATGTGAGTAAAGAAGATATCATGCTGACCCTTAAAAGAAAAATAAAAGATGAAGTTGCGGTTTGAACGGTCTTTTGAAAAAGATTTAGATAAGATTAATGATAAAAAAACATTGCAGCGTGTTCAGGAAGTGCTTGCAGAGATAGAATATGCAGTAAATCAAGTAAAAACGAAAAGTGAGATTCCTAAAATTAGGAATATGGAAAAATTAGAAGGTTATACGAATGCCTATCGCATACGTATTGGAGACTACCGTATTGGGGCTGTAATAGAAAATGAAGAAGTTTTAATAGAAATAGAAGGAATAGAGGCAAGTATAGAAGAAGAATTTTTCACTTTGATTCGCATATTGCATAGAAAAGAAATCTACAAGAAATTTCCATAAAACCTACTCTAAACCCCTGAAAATCTGAACAATAGAGTAGAGGCATTGGAAAGGAAGAAATAAAACGAACAAAAGTTTTCATCTTTTACCTACTTTACGCTAATGAATCCCAAACCCCAATTTTTTAAAGTGGGAACTGTTTTCTGAAATTACCATTGAGGTATTTGAAAGGAATTATCAGATAGATTTTCTTATACAAAACCTACCATTTTTCTACTTACTCAAAAAATCTTCTGACAAATCGCGCCACAGCGTATGATAGTGATAAATTCCGCCGTCGCGATTGCTATATTCTATGATAAAGCTGTCCGTTTTGATGGAATAATAGTGCAGTTCCTCTGTATTGTAAGTGCCTTGCCAAGTAAAAAGAATGTTACTTTTATTTGCCAAAATGCGTTTTAGCTTTTCCTCTGCCAGCGCAGGAGTCAGATTTTCCACCCATGCGCGTGCTATTTTTTCCACCAAAGCCTGCTGCTGAGGGTTCATTTCTGTATAAGGAACGCCTTTCCTGTCTTTCAAATGTGCTTCTTTGCCCACCTGCGTCATTACGTCGGCATCTTTGGGGTGCGCGCTGAGGAGTGCTTTTTTCTTCAAATCATCACTGAGGGAGTTGAATAATTGACTACCAAAATCGTTTTCCTCAAACATCACGTGATTGCCTGCGTACGCGCCTGTGGTCGTCAGGGCGGGGTTGATGCCTACAAACATGGGCGTAACGGTAACGCCCTGCGGCGAATACGTCATGTTCAGAGAGAAATGATGCCCTTCAAATTTCCATGCCCATATTTTATCCGCCGCAGGTTCACCAAAAACGGTAAGCCAGTAGTTCTGGTTGCCATAGCGATGTGCTATCGCGCTGAGTGCCTTGCTCAATCTTTCGCGAATATCTTGGTCTGACTGAATGATAAACATCAGTTTTTGATACCCTTGCTGACTCAGAACGGTACGCAAGAGGCGGTGAATCGCCATGCGCTGTGCATCTGTCAAATCCTTGAATTGGATACCACGACGAGCCACTGACTCGGCAGGCAGATTAGACCAGCTCACCCGCGAAGAATCTCCAAAAGGCAGATTTGCTACGGACTTTTGGGTAGCGTCCAATGTACCCAAAAAGGCATTGGCGGCTTTGACCGAAGCATTTTGGTCAAAATCAGCTTGCCCAACTACAAGCGCAGTGTGGCAAATAAAAGACAAAAGAAATAATAGTTTTTTCATGTTTACTTAGATTTTGACCTTATGTGTATTTTTTCTTATTGGACTTAAGTTATCATGTATTTAGCACACAGATAACACTGATTTTACGGATAAAACACAGATTTTAAAATTCTTATCCGTAAAAATCTGCTCAATCTGCCTTATCAGTGTGCCTAAATTGATTAAATAACCCTCCAAAAAACAAACTTAAATAAATAATTCTCACTCATCTCGATTTGTAACCTTGACTTCATTCAAAGACGAAAATAATTTGGCTTTGCGATTATAGTTTTGGGCAAATGGACTACAAAATGAGAAGAAATCTTGGGTTTTTACTCAAAAGTCAGAGAGATTTTTACAAATTTGTATTTCAATCTATTTTTCGAACTTCTAATTTATCATTATCCAACTTGAAAGTAACCGAACATTTAAAAAATAACGCAGGCAAAACACTGTTTTCTATCGAGATTTTGCCACCCATGAAGGGCGAAAGTATCCAAAATATTTTTTCGGCAATAGATGCACTCATGGAGTTCAAACCCCTTTTTATAGACGTTACCTATCATCGCGAGGAATTTGTGTATAAAGAAATTCAGCAGGGCTTACTCAAAAAAGAACTCACGCGCAAACGCCCAGGTACGGTGGCTATCTGCGCCGCGCTGATGAACAGATACAAGGTAGATGCCGTTCCGCACATCATTTGTGGTGGTTTTTCCAAAGAAGAAACTGAAAATGCCTTGATTGATTTGAATTTTTTGGGCATTGACAATGTACTCGTACTCCGAGGCGACCCCGTAAAGTCAGAAGGCGTGTTCGCACCTCACCCTGACGGGCATAAACACGCGACTGACCTACTCGGACAAGTTACCGCCATGAATCAGGGCAAATACTTGGATACCAATTTACAAAATCCTGTGCGGACTGATTTCTGTATTGGTGTGGCGGCTTATCCTGAAAAGCACTTTGAGTCGCCGAACCTACCTACGGACATGAAGTACCTCAAAATGAAGATAGACATGGGTGCGGATTATATCGTTACACAGATGTTTTTTGACAATCAAGCGTTTTTTGATTTCGTAAAAAAATGTAGAGAAAGCGGCATCAATGTTCCCATCATTCCAGGACTAAAACCAATGACTACCAAAGCACAACTTTCTGCGCTGCCGCGTGTATTCCATATCGATATGCCCCAAGACTTGGTGAAGGCGGTTGAGCAATGCAAAGACAATGATGCCGTCAAGCAAGTCGGGATTGAATGGTGTATTCAGCAGTCCAAAGAACTGATGCAGTTTGGCGTACCCACCCTGCATTACTACACGATGAGCAAATCAACAGCTATCAAAGAAATCGCCAGTGCCGTATTTTAGTGCGTTGGCATTTGCTGTTTTGCCAGCTCGATTGCCATTTTTGCGGTTTCTGCGGGATTATCAGCCGTAACAGGCAAATAATAAATATGCTCAGGTTTGCGACGCGAAACATCATGCGAATAGGCTTTGTCGTAATAAACCAGCGTAATGTCAGCCACTTTTGCAAAGTCATCTACTTCGAGGGCTTTGAGCGCATCAGTGGCTTTATCAGAACCTAAACGCTTCTGAATCCTTATGATGGCTTCTTCTAACAAGGTTTTTTTACAAAAAGCATATTCTCTGACTAAGCGTTCTATCCGCAAGTTTTTGGGAATTTGGATATAAATGATAGGACTATTTTGCATTTGTTGCCAAAGATGATTGGGCAGAAATACCTTGCCAATGCCTCTGCTTTCATCTTCGAGCCAGATTTTTCCAGTAGTATCGGGTAGTGGCGCAGCAAGAAAGTCCGAGAAAAGCAAGTGCAATTCATTCTCGAACTGCTCGCTGGTGGGCTGTGCTGCCTGCCCGATGCTTCCAAACGAAGAACCTTTGTGGCAGGCAATCCCTTCCAAATCTATGCCTTGTTCGCCCTGCTTGATGATTTCCTTCAAAATATCTGTTTTCCCACTGCCCGTCATGCCGCCAATAATAAGTAAATTACTGAGGTCTTGTTCAAAAAAAGAAAGTACGTGGCGGCGATAGTTTTTATATCCTTTTTCTAAGGTAAAAGTTTGAAAACCGACTGTATCGAAAAGCCATGCCATGCTTCCACTTCTCATTCCCCCACGCCAGCAATGCACTAATAACCTTTTATCGGGCGAAAGCTGTCGCGCAGTACGCACGAAATCAGCCATTTTTGCCCCTATCAATTCCAGTCCTTTGATGATTGCTTCCTCGCGCCCCGCTTGCTTGTAAAGTGTGCCTACGATGGCGCGTTCTTCATTGGTGAAAATGGGCAGATTGACCGCATAAGGAATATGTCCCTGCGCGAACTCTTTGGGAGAACGAACATCTACGGCGGGCGTGTGTTTTTGCTTTGCTAAAAACTGCTGAATATCTAAAATTTTTGACAAGAGATTACAGAATTAAGGTTAATTTTACAAAGATAAAACAATTACCATGTATTTACATTTTACCAATCACTTCATTCACAAACTTTTTCCGCATTATGTGTGGAGGTTGCCCACCGCCGAAAAGGTGATTTACCTTACCTTTGATGACGGACCCATTCCCGAAGTTACGCCTTGGGTGCTTACCGAGTTGGAAAAGTACAATGCCAAAGCTACCTTTTTTTGTGTAGGGGACAACGTTCGCAAGCACCCAAGCATCTTTGAGCAAGTCGTAGCGGCGGGTCATTCTATTGGCAATCATACCTTTAATCATTTGAACGGCTGGAAAACCATAGACAATATTTACTTAGAAAATGTAAAACGCTGCCAAAACTACTTGGACGAATCTCAAAAAAATGCAAAAAAACTTTTCCGCCCCCCGCATGGCAGGCTTTCCTCTTCCCAAAGCGCGTTATTAAGAAAAGAATATGAGATTATAATGTGGGACGTGCTTTCTGGTGATTTTGACCAAAGCCTAAAAGCTGAGGTTTGCTTGCAAAAAACAATCCGTTACACACAAAAAGGTTCAATCGTGGTTTTCCATGACAGCCAGAAAGCAAAAAAGAACCTTTATTTTACATTGCCACGCTACTTAGACCATTTCAGCAAACAAGGATTTTGCTTTAAGGTGTGGTAAGGTTTTGCATAAAGTAATCACATATATAAAAAATAAAAATGTAATCTATTGGCAAAGTTTTTAATTATTATCAAAGGTACTATTTTGCATTTTTTTATCTACTTTATTCCTACACCTGTCAGGTTTAAAAGCCTTCTTTTGGCTCGCTATTACTATTTTTTTACTCACTTTAATACTCTTTTTTAACCGTAGCTGCTTTTTGATAACAAAAGATTTTATATAAAAAAGGACAACAGACTCAGAGGATTTGATAAAGTCTTTATTTTTGTTTTCAACATAAAAATAATAGCTTTGCATACAGAAAAAAATTAACCCTTATGTCTTCTAAAACCTTTTTTTGTATAGATGCACACACTTGCGGCAATCCTGTGCGTGTAGTTGCGGGCGGTGTTCCCCTTTTGCAGGGCGCAACTATGAGTGAAAAACGCCAACATTTTCTCAGAGAATATGATTGGATTCGGAAAGGACTCATGTTTGAGCCTCGCGGACATGACATGATGTCGGGCAGTATGCTTTATCCGCCTTCTAAGCCCGAAAA
>JAAFJS010000270.1 GCA_013298985.1 Cytophagales bacterium | reverse complement strand
ATTTAATCTGTTTTCCAAAACCTAATCAATAGCACCTCTGTCAATAAGAAAAGCAAAGCCGCCATCAGTGCGTATCGCCAAAGCGGAAGTGCCACATTTTTTTCTTTGAACTCATTTCCAAACTTTTCATTGTCAATGGTTTCAAAAATTTGTATATTTTTTCGCCCCGCAAAAATGCGTTTGAGTTCTTCGGAAGTGTAGGTTTCAAAGACAGATTCCTTCTTGTCGTAGTTGAAGGCTACTGTCGCGATTTGCTTGCTATCACTTTTGCGAATAATCACGTAATTGCCTGATTCCATGTTTGTTTTGGGAATATCTATAATGAGCTTGCCATCGGCTACGCGCTGTGGTGTGATGACTTCCAGCCCTGCCTTGCCCACACTATCCGCAGGAATGATTTTGAAAATATCATTGCGGCTACTTGCCTGAGCCACAGAGTCTTCCAGTGTAATGGTGGCTACATTTTCTGTAAAATGATAAGCCAATCTTTCATTGTTATTGCGGCTGGAAAGTGCTATTTTATACATCACAGGCACAAAAAAAGAATGTTTGCCAAAATCGGTATATTTTGCGTCCAAAGGCGAGGCAAAAAGATACACTTTGCCGTTCTCCATGCCCGAACTGACCGCAGAAAGGAAGGGCAATTCATTTTTAAAATTCAAAATTTTCGTCCCCACGTTCCCCCAATTAATGACGGGCTGTGCCTGTGGCGTGTTCATAGACGATGAAATTTTCTCAAAAACACCTACGAAAAATGGATTTTGTGCTTCGGGCGCGTTCAGGCTCAGTAGCTGAGTGGAAGGCGCAGCAGGCGGCATGGTGCGAATGGGCAAGCCAAAAGCGGTCGCATAGCTTTCTACATTAGGATTATCGGACGGAAAAAGCACGACTGTACCACCTTTTGCCAAAAAATTTCGCAACGAAACCTGCAAAGCATTGTCTATTTCTTTGATGGATTGTAGCACGACCAAGTTGGCGGTGATGATTTGTGAATAATCTACGGCATTGATACTGAACTGCTTGACGTTAAAAAACGGCTCGTTTCCATATACATTTGGAATGTAGCTGGAGTTGTCGCCCGCGATGTGAATAATGCGAATCTCAGGGGCAACGCGCAGGGTAAAATAATAATCATTGTCGAAAACAACAGGGTAATCGTCTAAAGTAATTTTGCACTTTTTCACGCCCGATTCCGTTACAGCAAAGTTCAGCGCAATGGTTTGGGACGCGCCCGCGTCCATCGTAACTGTACTGCTTGATACCTGATTGTCCTCAATAAAAAACTTAACGATTTTGTCCGTTACGCCATTCGTACCAAAGTGGTTCACCTTGATATACAGTGTGTTATTTTCATTGACCTTGATAAATGGGTTTTCTAATCGGATAGAATCGACATAAATATTCGAGATTTCGTTGGGGCGCAAGGGAATCAAATAAAAATTGTTGGTGCTGTCCAAGTTCAAGTTTTCCAAATTTCCATTACTTTTTTGGAAGTCAGAAAACCAAAAAATATGGTTGTTTTTATCGCTTGTATTGTTCTGTAAATTAGTGAGTTGCTTGTTATAAATATTTTTGAAATCTCGGCTTGCATTGCTGTAATCTACCTTTCCGAGCCTATCGCTGACCTTGCCTGCCTCAAAAAAGAAATTCAAATCGGACTCAAAACTATTGGTCAGAAGTGAAAAAACAGATGATTTTGGAAAAACTTTGAGGAGTTGGTCGGCATAGTTCAGTCCCAAATCCAGCAGTTTTTTGTTGTCTTGCTCATTTTGCATACTAAACGAATTGTCGGCATAGATACTGACGTAATTGCTTTGCTGTGTGGCACTTGCGGTTTTGTTAGGGATAATGGGTTGGGCAAAAGCGAGTGCCAGCGCAGTGATAAACAAGCAACGAAAAAGCAATACCAATAAGTTTTTCAACCTATTTTTAGAATTGGAAACTGCCTTGACCTGTTTGAGGAAGTCAATATTGGTGAAATAGACCTTTTTGGGTCGCTGAAAGTTAAAAAAGTGAATGATGATAGGGACGGCAATCATGCCAATCGCCAGTAAAAACATTGGGAATAAAAAAGTCATTTATTTTATCTGTATTTGATGAGGTTAGTGCTAATTACGCTATTCTATGGTCAAAAATAGTATATTAATATGAAAATTAGAGTAATCGATTCTAATTTAGCATATTTTTTAGCATTTCGTTAAAAGTTGTTTTTTGTTTTTATTCATTTTCTGTTCTTTTTCTTTCTCTATTTCAAAAAACAAAGAAAATCCTTGTTTTTGTAAAAAAGCAGATTATCATGCTCAAATAACAAATCATCAAAAAATTTAGGTAGTTCTTGAAAAGTGTTGATAATAAAAACTAAGCATACTTTTTTGTATTTTTATGTTCCTTAGTCATAAAAACCAAAAAGAATATGCTTAGTGTTACAAAGACGGTTCGCTGCCGCGATAGAAAAATGCCCACATTGTTCAAGTGAAAACATAATAAAAAACGGTTTTACAAAAGCAAAAAATCAGCGTGTCTTGTGTAAAGATTGTCATAAAAGTAGAGTTTTATACAAGAAAAGTACACAAAATAAAGATGCAAAACAAATTGACATAGAAGCGATTAGACTTGCATTTTTGGAAAGATTAAGCCTCTGTGGGGTTGCACGTATTTGTTTAATAAGCTACTATAAAGTATATAAAGAGCTAAATCGCAGAGGCGAACCGTTTGTGCTTTCTTTTATTACCAAATTTTAAAATATAATAATGAATTACTTTCCCTAAAAGCATTTCCCCAAAATCACTCTTTCAAACAAACACATTCCCTCCAATACGATTAGTGGAGAATTGAAATCGAAGCTATCGCCTCGTGCCTTGCGCTCACGTGCCGCTACGTATTCGGGGTGCGTAGTGAGGTAGTTGCGGAAAGTTACAGGCAAAAACTCCATCTCTCGCCTGATAATCTGCGTGTTAATCAGCTTGAAGCGGTCAGCAAATTGGCAGTACAAATCTACAAATTTTTGCAGTTGAGCAAACTGACTCGGCACGCCAAACGCCCCATCAAAGTTTTCCAAATGGTTTATTTCTATTTTATCCAAATGGGTAAACTCCTGATTATTAAAACGATAACCTGATTCACCGATAATTTCTGGAATCTCGCCCGAATTTTTCATATCCACCTCTTGGGAAGCAGAAAGCCCAAAGGAAACCTCTGATTTGTGATGTTTGCCGCCAAGACTGCTTAAAAGTCTAATGTTCCTTGTTTCTTGTTCTTTGTTTGTATTTTCAACCAGAAACTTTGAACCAGAAACTTGCAAACCAGCCAGAAAGCAATCATTATAAAACTGCTCTCCAAGTCCCTGCACCACGCTTGGCAGCCATTCAAAAATCTTTCCGCCTTTGCCATAGTAGCCCCTTTGAACCATCTTGATTTCGGGATATTTCTCCATGACTTTGGCGGTAATTTGCCCACTATAAAAACTCAAAAGTCCTGTAATAAAGGCAGTTACAGCAAAAATTTCTTTTGCTTCGGTGCGGAAAAAGGTTTTATACAAATTGTCCAAATCTTCTTCTTTGAGTCGGTCAAAAAGAACATTGAGGAAGTAAGGTGCTGTCTGTTCGTTGATATTTTTAATGCCGTAAATCGTCCCAATATGAGGCGTTTGCTCCACAAAAGTTTGGATAGCAGTCTGCAACTTGCGAGATTTTTTCACGCTATCCGCCAGTGCCGAAGCCGCCACCAGCACCGAACTTTGTTTGATGAGGCGATTCACATAATTGCCGTTTGCATCTTTGACCTTCAAAATCATCAGAATATCGGTCGTGCTGCCGCCCACATCATAACCCACCACCAAAATATCCTGCGAAGGCGACATTCCGCCCAAACTGCTTAATGCGTACTTACAAACTGCCTCACTTTCAGTCAAGGCACGCCCGTCCATCGAATGAACGGCGGCAACTTTTGCTTTTGCATACTGCTCATTCAGAGGCTTTTGCATAGTTACACTTTCCCACAAAAGCCCGTATTGGATTCGTGTACTTTCACTCATTGCCGAAGGGTACGCCCAAGCCAGTTCCGCAGGATATGCCTCATTTTCAGCGAATAACTCCGCATAAATTTTCAACCAAAGCGTTTTGAGCAGTGCTTCTTTGTATTTATTTTCCTTATCCACGTGCGACCACTTCATGTTGTAGTAAATCTCTGCTTGCGAAGTCCCCAAGCGCACTGTATATTTGGTGCTTGTAACTGGCTCACTCACAGGCACGTTGTACTCAAAAACGGGGAAACCACCACTTACCGCCTTGGCTATGTCCATTTCGCCCTTGGGCAGGCGTTTTTCGTCATGTACCAGCACCATAGATTTGAGCTGCCCCATTCTTTCTTCGTTTTGAAAAAAGAACAATTCATTAGGCTCGGCAGGCTTTACTTTTTGCTCGTCCTCTATTTCATTTCCTAAGAAAAATCGCCTACGATTCTTAAAGTGAACCAGTTGCGGCTGCGAGTATGACTTAGCAAAACTTACGCAGATATTGTTGCTTCCGAAATCAAAACCAATTTTTGCAGCTTGTAAAGAGTTGAATTGCAACTTTTTAAAACTATATTTATCTGACTGACGAATATCTTTGCTTACCAAATAGCCACAAACTTTGTTGCCGCCTTGTGCCAAGTTTTGGCTACGAAGTTCCATGCCTTTGAAGGGCAACTTGGACTCGTAAATCTCATATTTGATGTTCGTTGCGCCCAATTTATCATAATCGTATTGAACTAATAAATTGCTTCCTGACAGGTTTTGATTGCCTAAAACAGTCAAACTATCATGCGAATCCTTGATGTCAGGATTTTTAGGAATTATCTTAAACTTAAAATCGTAATCTGCCAAAATCGGGTGCGCCCGCACGACTTCATTCGTATTGTGTGGAAGTTCGGAATAGAGGTAATAACTTTGCCATGCATCAGACACAAAATCAGGGAAAGCAATGATTTTCTTGGAGTTAAGTATATAATCTTGCGTTTTGCTTTCACCGTAAATGCTTTCAATCGTGAGGTTACTCTTGCCGTTGTCGATTTCCAAAGTCAGCGTAACCTTGACTTGTCGCTTCTCAGGCTCATAAACTGCCGTCAAAGTATTGCGGTAGTTGCTGTCTTTCACCTTGCCCAAAAGTAAGTGCAAAGTTTCCTCAAAGTGAATCATTCCCGTTTGGCTGAAAGGAAGTGCATAAAATCTCTTGCGCTCATCTCCTTGAACTTCAAGTAGATGCACTGCACATTTTTCCACAGACTCATTGGGTGCAAAGCGCAACTCTACCAAGTGCGTATCGGCTGGCAGGAGTAGCTCGGAGAGATTGACCTCTTTGGAATTTTCATTTATTTTTTGAGAATAAAAATTTCCTTGATAACCGTATATCTTTGATTCTGAATTAAATACAATGTCAAAAGGTTTTTTGAACTTGTCCAAACTCCCTACCAAGCCTTCCAGATTAATTTCAAAACCATTTTTACGGGCTTGGTCTATGATTTCCTGTTCAAACCCCGCCAAAAAGTTTTTCACCAAAGTCAAGTCGTGTTTGGGCTTTTTGGCAATACTCAGCTTGTCTTGGAATCGTACTATATTTTCCCTGATAAACTGCACATAAACAAAGAGTTTTTGCAGTCCTTCATTGTCCAAATAAATAACAGGATTAGTGAAGCGACCATTTTTGTAAAATGCTGAAATAGACTTATTTGGCTGAATCTGATAGACAGGTGCAGCAAAAAGTAAGGAATGAGGCGAAGTTCCCCCGATGACTGTACCGTTGTATTTTAGAATTTGTATATAGGGCGGTGTATCTTGGTTTCGTTCTATTTCTTCGGGGTCAGCGTAGAGATGTTTTGAGTCAAAAAGCATATTGCCAAGCGCACCTTTCACCTCAAAAAGATTATCAGGGCGGTCGTATTTTAGCTCTACTTTTTCCACTGAAATCGGCGAATTGTCGAGCGCAAGGACAGCAATTAGCCCTTTCCACTCGTCTTGGAGGGATTTGAAGAAGGAGAAAACGCCAAATTCATTAGTAGAGGTGAGGGAGATTGCTTGTGCAGGAGCTGTATATTCTATCGCATACCGAAACATCATCGCCCTTGCCCAAGGCGTAGGAATCCCAGAGATGACCGCAGAAAGTTCCACGCTCCCCTGCGCCGTATTGACCGTAGGGGTGCTGATGTCCTTGATGAAGTTCTGCACGTTTTGCATTTCATTCCAAACGGCAGGTGTGCCTTCTGCTTGGCCTTTGTTGGTATTGATTATCAGTGGTTTATATTTCATAGTTTGTTGTTTCTTGTTTTGTTACTGGTGCAAGGCTAAGCCTTGCACCTATTTTGGGTTCAAGCGTTACGCTTGAAAAAGTAGGAAATATAAGTCGTTAGCTCTCAAAGTTTTGATAGAACAATTTTATCACTTCTTTAAAAACATCTTCATGTAAAGTTCCAATTTTTTTCTTGATTAGTCTTTTCTCAGCTACAAAAATCTTGTGTAGTCTTATTTCACTTCTGGCTTTGAATTGAAAATTAACCATTTCATCAGAAAGAAGAAATGAAAACTCGTCATTTTTCAATTTACTTGTAATTTGCAAAAAAATACAATCTAATGTGTTATTTATGAATCTATTAGAAATAATAAGTGCAGGGCGATTTTCTTTTTGAAATCGGTCGGTGTATGGTGATTCTACCAAAACAACATCTCTTTGGTTGTACATATTATTCATTTTCAGCAAGATAACTTTCCCAAATTTCGTTTTCCTCTCCACTCCAATCTTCTTTCAAAGATGGATATGAAATTTTATATAACTCACTTCCGCCCATCTCACTAAAATTAACTATTTCATTATCAAATTCTTGTATTTCTACAAAATCTAAGGATTTGAGCATAGAAAGGATAATTTCTATATAATTATCATTCTTTACTATCAATTTGAATGTTTGCATATCTGTTTTATATTTTATTGCAATTTAGAAAAAATGGAATATTTGGTAGCTTGGGAAAGGAAAATAAAACTTAATCCTGTTTTTCTACAATCAGCCTGCAAGAAAAAAAGGTTTTATCCCAAGTAAATAACTCAAAAATAAACTCTTGCGAATTATCAGGACAATAGTAAAACTTATGCTTTTCATTCCCCAAATTAAGTTCATTTACCCAAACATCAAATATCTCTTGGGAAATATTCTTGGCAGAGTAATAAGCTATACTTTTAGGAGTGGTTTTTAGCCTCATCCCTATCGTAAAAGGTGTTTGCGTTTTATTGATGTTATTCTTTTTTATTTGAAAAATACTTTCTGTAAAACTCATTTTTTCAAATGCCCTTTTTGTTTTTTGGAAAATATCATCTAATTCAGGCAAAACCCCCTGCTGTTTTATTTCTTCCCACAAATTAGTTCTACTTTGGCAGTCTGTATTTTTACTTATTGAGTTTTCATTTTGGTTTCAAGTCATTGTAAATCACTGATTTACTATCATTTTGGAGTTTTTCTATATCTTTCTATGTCTGCTTTCCTTTGTTT
>JAAFJS010000026.1 GCA_013298985.1 Cytophagales bacterium | reverse complement strand
GAGCTGGAAAGACAGGTACGCATTGAAGGCAAAGTAGAAAAGGTAACTACCAGTATTTCAGATACTTACTTCCAAAGCAGACCCAAGAAAAGCCAAATTGGTGCTGTAGTTTCCCCTCAAAGTCAGGTGATTGAAAATCGCAATTTCTTGGAAGAGCAAATGCAAATCTTGGAACAGCAATATGAAGATGAATTGCTTGCTCGCCCCGCGCATTGGGGAGGCTATCGTCTTGTCCCTCAGACCATTGAGTTTTGGCAAGGCAGAAGAAGCCGCTTGCACGACAGGATTCGATACACCAAACAAACTTTGCCAACAGTTGAACAAAGTGAAAACTTTAGCATCAGTTCAGTTGAAAACAGTACAGAAAATAACTGGAAAATAGAAAGGCTTGCACCCTAAAATTTTAAGCAAAAAAATGAATTATACTATTCGCAAAGGCACTCCCCAAGACATTGAGGACGCATTTCGCCTCATCATGGAATTGGCAGTTTTTGAAAAAGGAGAGCATCTGGTGAGCAACTCGCCCGCAAGAATGCTCGAAGATGGGTTTGGCAACAATCCTGTTTTTGAGTTTTTTGTGGCAGAAACTACGGACGAAAAACCTGAAATTGTGGGCATGGCACTCACTTATATTCGTTATTCGACTTGGCGCGGGCAGTGCTTGTATTTGGAAGATTTGATTGTTACCGAAAAATACCGTCAATTTGGCTTGGGGAAAATGCTGCTGGATACAGTGGTCAAAAGAGCAGTGGAAACAAATATGGCAATCGTGATGTGGCAGGTGCTGGACTGGAACACGCCAGCGATTAATTTTTACAAGAAATGTGGCGCAGAACTCGCCCCTGAGTGGATAAACTGCACTGTGCTTCCCGAAAAACTTGCCTCGTGGCAGTATGGGAAGTTTTGAAAATGTGAGGTTAAACCACTTTTACTTTTCTCCACTCACGACATAATACCCAAAATAATTGCGCCAAAGCCCCAGAAACATGGTCAAGAGTGGAGAAACGATATTGTCCCAACGTTCGGGGGCAAGTTTCAGGGATTTATTGCGCCAAAGTTCTTGGAACAAAAATTTGAGGGTAACGCGAGGCACGTGCGCGACCGAAGGAGCTACTTTCCACGAAATTTCCTCAATTTTGATGTTTTTAAAGTTATTTTTTTTCAGGGTTTCCTCAAAAACGGTCATCGTAGCCAAGCAAGGCAATGCCCAGCAGCGACAAAGGCGCAAATAGGCTTTTTGGAGCAAATAAGGCATTTTTGCAGGCTTTTTCAAAAAACCATCTATAATCACAAAACGCCCACCTTCCTTCAAAACTCGCCTCATTTCTGAGATAAGTGCTTCTTTACCAGCCCCTTGCGCGTAACAACTGCTCTCTACCGCATAGGCTACATCAAAAGAGTTGTCCTCAAAACTCATGTTTTCATAATCATTTTTGATGATTTTGACTTTTTCATGCAGGTTTTCATTTTGAGAAAGGTGATTTCCATAATTGATTTGACTATCTACAATCGTGATGCCCGTTACGCGTGCCTGTGGGTAAATACGCACCAGTTCACGCGCCACTGCACCCATGCCACAGCCCATGTCTAAGGCGGTTGGCTGAGAGAAATCAGCTAATTGTAGCTTTTTGATGACCATTTGGCTCATCTGATTGAGCATTTTTTCTAAGGAAAAAATATCTGTCCATCGTTCAAGATACCCAAAGTGCATATTGAGTGCCTCACTCCATGCCTGATAGTCCATGCCTGCAATTTCATAATATTTTTTGATGTCCTCATGGGCAATAGGAAGAGTGATAAGGTCAATAATTTTGTTGTCTGATTGTTCTGTTTGATGATGAGGCATTTTAGCGATTTGTAAGAAAAAAATGAAAATTGTTTGTGAGCAAAGCTACACAATTATTGGGAATTTATTTTGTCTTTTATCTTTGTATAAATTTCAATAATAAATTTTTGGTAAACCTTGTTAAATAATTGAATGAATTATCTGTAACTTTATGAAAAAATTATACTTATTCACTTAATTATATCAAAAGAAAATGAAAAATCTCATCTTAATTGCCTGTTTTTCAGTATTATATCTTTTTTCTTGTAAGCAAAATCAAACAGTTCCACCTACACTGCCACCTGTGGTTGATAATTTCGTTACTAATCCCCCCGCGGAGAGGAAATTGGTCTGGTCAGATGAGTTCGATTATACAGGACTGCCTGATTCCAAGAAATGGGGATATGATGTGGGCGGCGCAGGTTGGGGCAACCAAGAAAGGCAATATTACGCCAAAGACCGCCTCCAAAATGCCAGAGTCGAAGATGGAAAGCTCATCATTGAGGCGCACAAAGAAAATTTTGGAGGCAATAGCTATACCTCAGCCCGCCTCGTTACCAAGGGCAAAGGCGACTGGACTTATGGCAAATTCGAGATACGCGCCAAACTCCCCCAAGGCAGAGGTACGTGGCCCGCGATATGGATGCTCGCCTCTACCAACCCCTTGAAGTGGCCTGATGATGGCGAAATAGACATTATGGAACACGTAGGCTTTGACCCTAACGTTATTCATGGAACGATTCATACCAAAGCCTATAACCATAGTATTGGCACGCAAAAAGGCGCGCAAATCCGAATTGAAGATTCGCAAACCGCCTTTCGCACTTATACTATAGAGTGGACAAGCGGCAAAATAGACTGGTATGTAGATGACCAGAAATATTTTTCCTTTGTTAATAATGGGATTGGCAGGGATACTTATCCGTTTACCTCTAATTTTTATCTCTTGCTCAATATAGCCGTTGGCGGCTCATGGGGCGGTCAGAAGGGTATTGATGATACCATTTTTCCACAGCGCATGGAAATAGACTATGTCAGGATTTATCAATAAATCTCAAATACGCGTACAAATCAGCACTACTTTTTTGTTTTCGGCATCAATGGTGGCAAAGAGATACGTTTCTCCGCCCTCATTGATGCCTGTTTTTTTGCGAATTTCGGCGACAGAAAGTGGGAAGTTGCGGACGGCAATATTTGCCTTATTTTCAGGGAGATATTTTTGCAATTCTTTTTTATCTAATTTGCTGATGGTGTGTATCTTAAAAATACGCCCAGCAAAATCTGCTACTAATCCGTTTGAGGTATATAAATGACTGTTTACGTGGAGTTTAGCCAGCTTGTAATGCAAGGCTACACTTTTGAATGCGCCTGCCTTCAAAACGGAAGCATTGGGTTCGTAAAGATATGCTTGTGGTAATGAATAATCTATCACTGCATTTTGCTCTGTAAGTATTTCAAAATCAAACTGTTGGATTTTATTTTTAGAAAAATTAATGGTCTGCACTGGGTTAGCCTCTCCCCTACCCTTTTCTATCCAATAAATGACTTCTTTACATTCGTTTTCTACGGATAAGACGATGATTTTGATGGAACTGTTGGCAAAGTTTTGAACTAAACTGTTGACAAAGTTTTCACTTCGTTCCACTGTTGGCAAAGTTGTAAGTGTTGGTAAAGTTCGTACTGTTTTTAATTCCTTTATTGCTAAGTCGATGTCGAGCATTGGAGAGGTTTTTAACACAATTTTATATGCTTTTTCTTTTAACAAAGGCATGATTTCCAATATATTAGGCTCGCAATCTTCTAATCGCACCATTTTTCTGTTGGCAGTATCGCGACGCGCAGGGTCTAAATAGATGTAGTCTGCCATTCCCTCAAATTTGGTGAGGAAATCTATCGCATCAGCATTGATAACTTCCACATTATCAGCCTTTAAAACTTGAAAGTTGTGTTTGGCTATTGCTGCTAATTCCGCATTTTTTTCTACATAAATCACTTTCTCAAAGTTTTTACTCAAAAAATAAGCATCTACACCAAAGCCGCCTGTCAAATCTATTAACAAATTGCCTTTCAATAAGTTAGCCTTGTAAGAAGCTGTTTGTTCTGACGAGCATTGTTCCAAAGAAAGTGCCACAGGATAAATAATATCTTTTTGGAGATAGAATGAAGGAAGTTTGGTTTTTGCCTTCTGCCTTGCGCCAATCTGATTGATAATCAATGAAATAGGAAGTTCAGGATACAGATGTGCCTTCAACGCCAGCTGATGTGGGTCTGCATTTTCATTTTTCAGTATAAAATCCTGCACTGAGGATTGCAAAAAATCGTTTATATTCAAAGAATTGTATAATTGAGCTAATAAAGTATAAAATTAACAAATTTTAATGCTTACTACCTAAGAATTCGATATTTTATCAGTAGATTTCATTCATTATTTTACAAACAGCACAATGAAAAAGCGAAAATTATTAAGCCAACGACACCCAATTTTATATTTTGTAGCTGTTTGGGTTAGACGACTAAAACGAATGGTTGAATGGTGCTTTGATGATAAAAAATATGCAAAAACTAAAAGTTCAGACAATCTTTCGTACCGAATAAAAAAGCATCAATCTGTTTTACTGAAAAAACTTGGCGACAACAACGAGCAACTTCAAATTAACAAGGTAACAAATTTGAAAATTGCAGTAAAAGAACTGAACGGAATATTGATAAAACCAAAAGAAACATTTTCATTTTGTAAATTAGTAGGATTGCCAACCAAACAAAAAGGCTATTTGCTTGGCATGGAACTTTCTTTTGGAGAAGCAAAAGCAGGTATTGGTGGCGGAATTTGCCAAATTTCAAACTTTATTCATTGGTTAGTCATTCACAGTCCATTGACAGTTACGGAAAGATACCACCATTCTTTTGACCCTTTCCCTGATGATGGACGAGTTTTGCCCTTTGGAAGTGGTGCAACAGTCTTTTACAATTATAGAGATTATCAATTTACAAACAACACAGAACACACTTTTCAAATTAATCTTTGGTTTTCAGAAAAGTGTTTGGAAGGAGAACTTCGCATTGACGCAGCACTTGATTATGCGTATCACGTTTTTGAAAAGGAACACCAATTTTTGAAAATAGACGGACAATTTTACAGAAAAAACGAAATTTGGCGTAACAAAATTCTTAAATTTGAAAGTGGTAAAGTAATTGAAAATGAAATGCTTACAAAAAATTTTGCACGAGTAACTTATACGCCAGAAAAGTATGTGGAACAACTTGACGAAACAACAAAACAGTAGGCAAAAAAGCAAAATCTTTTCCCTTTTATTAGCAGAGAGAAAATCTTTGATAGAAACTTTAAGGCACCGTTTTTTAGAGCAACTGCGCTTCTTTGCTGTTGATAATAATGCAGGAGAAATAACAGATTATCAGTAAACCTCCTACTGCCAATAAGGTTTTTGTTACGTCAAAAATAAAAAAGAGAGTATTTTTGACGTATTCTATAATCATTTTATCAATGCAAAAGATTTTCTTACCCCACTGAAATTTGTAGTTCCCTATTCCAAAAACCTACCACCTCACCACCATTTGCTTCGCATCATTCTCAAATACAGCTACCTTATTTTCTTGTTTTACGCTGCCGTTCACCTTGCCAAGTGGGTCAAAGCTCGATACAGGCGGTAGCAGTTCGAGTTCTTCTTTGTGGATTTTAGTTTTTTCTTCATTGACTTCTATATTTTTCTTTACACTGTCAAATTCATGCAAAACCAGTTTGATTTTGTCAAAACTACTCTTGTATTCGCCTTCTGCGGCTGAGAAAACAATGCACTCATTTTCAGGAGAATAGGTAATATTTCGCTTGTAATATTTGCCTTTTTCGTATTTATAAGTTTCGCCGTCGTCTTCGTAATGCACAAAAGTAGAGCCTGCTATTCCAAAATAAACGTGAACTTCCAGTGTACCATCATGCTTTTCGGAGGTGTTTTGCACCAGAGATTGCATGAGCAAAATCCCGCCTGCGCGTACGTACACAGGCAAAAGCTCGACAGGGCAATCAGCATAAATTTCCTGCCCACCTTGGTATAACGTATTGGAATAGAGGTGATACCATGCGCCTTGGGGCAGATAAACTTTCATAATTTCCTTGATACTTTCCACAGGGCAGACGAGCAGATTTGCCCCAAAAAGATATTGATTTTGGAACTTGCCCGAATAAATATTTTCATCAAAAGTATAGTCAATCGCCAAGCTGCGGACGACGGGTAGTCCGTTTTGTGTAGCCTCATAAAAATACGCGTAAATATAGGGTAATAGCCTGTATCTGAGTGAAATATAGTTGCGAGCCATGTCTTCTACTTCCTCGCCATAGCTCCAAGGCTCTTGGTCTTTGGAGTTAATCATGCTATGCCCGCGAAAAAAGGCAGAAAATGCGCCAATAGACAGCCATCGCGCAAAAAGCGCAATCGAAGGCTCGCCTATGAAGCCGCCCACGTCATAACCCGCTACGGGCATTCCCGTCAAGCCCAAGGCATTTACCATGCGGATTCCCGTCATCAAATGTTCGTCAGACGAAGTATTGTCGCCTGTCCAAATCGCTGTAAATCTTTGACTTCCGCAAAAAGCAGCACGCGTGAGAATAAAAGGTCGCTTGCCTTTGAGGAGTTTTTTTGTCCCCTCAAAAGTTGCCCTTGTCATCTGCATACCATAAATATTGTGTGCCTTTTTGAAACTTGCTTTGTTGCCGTCCATCTCAAACTCCATGAGGTCGGGGCTGCGCTGTCCCCAAGAAGCTGGCTCATTCATATCATTCCAAAAGCCTTCTAATCCGATACTTACGTAGTCTTTGAAACTTTCGCCCCACCACTCTCTGGTTTCTTCTTTGGTGAAATCGGGGAAATGACACCAGCCAGGCCAGACTTGCGCCGTATAGTTTGTGCCGTCAGGATATTTGACAAAAAAGTCTTTTTTAAGCCCTTTTTCGTAGGGTTTGTAGCCTTTTTCTACTTTTATGCCTGGGTCGCACATCACGACCACCTTAAAGCCCATGTCTTCTAACTTTTTTATGAGTTTTTCAGGTTCAGGAAAACGTTTTTCGTCCCAAGAAAATAGCTTGTAGTCCTGCATATAGTGAATATCCAAGTACATCACATCTGCGGGAATATTTTTTTCTCTGAAAGTTTTTGCCACACTAAGCACCTCATTTTCAGGGTAATAACTGTAACGACACTGCTGATAACCTAAGCTCCAAAGCGGTGGCATTTCCATTCTGCCCGTCAAATAGGTGTAGTCTTCTAAAATTTTACTAACAGATTCGTTATGAATAAAATAGTAATCCATATCACCATCTTCGGCACAAAAAGAAACAAATCTGTCGTTTGACGCACCAAAATTAAAGTGTGATTTATAGGAATTGTCCATAAAAATCCCATACGCAAGTCCCTGATTTACACCCATATAAAAAGGAAAAGAAGAATAAATCATATCGGAATCTTCGTTGTAGCCAAAGCGGTCAGTATTCCAGTGCGTAAAAGCACGCCCTTTGCGGTCAAGATTGCCCGTTTTCTCGCCCAAACCAATGAAATGTTCGCCTTCTTGGAGTTTTTTGTAGGTCGTAACCTGTTCACCAATCCAAGACGTGCCAAAAGCCGCGTCATCTTCGTTAATTAGCTTGCCTTCTTTGGTAGAAAAAGAAAAACGCACAGGATTTCTGGTGATTTTGAGGCTCATCAATCGCGTATGCAAAATCAAAAACTCCTCATGCTCAACCATCTCAAAACCAATACTTTGCGGCTCTACAATGACGGAATAAGAAAAATCTTTTTCGTCAAAATCATCTCTGACAATGCGGAGGCGAATGATGGAATCGCTGTAAATCAAAAGCTGGAGTTTGCCATAAGTAGTCTCGAACTGCAAGCCATTGTCTATCAGCGAATAAGAAATTAAATTCCCAAGAGATTGATTGAGTTTATTTTTCATGGTATTTTCAAAAGTAAATAATATGTGAAAATAGTAAAATCGTGCGTATGTGTAAAAGTAGAAAGGAAATTTTATTTTGGGAAACAAATGAAAAGCAATTTGTGTAAAATCCTTTGCAAATCATTATTTTAATTACTCAAAATCACTCTCCAATCATTACAAAAGCCCCCCAATTAAACGGTTTTGTATATTTTTTTTTGATTTCTAACTGCGCCTGCTTGAAAGCATCTCGTTTGGTGCTACCAGCAAGCCACAAAACATAAAAAGTAGTCATCAATTTTTGCGTGATTTCGTCATTGACTGCCCACAAAGACATGATGATGGATTGCGCGCCAGCGACCATGAATCCGCGCTGGAGTCCATAAACACCCTCACCCGCATAGACCTCGCCCAAGCCCGTTTCGCAGGCAGAAAGCACCACCAATTCCGTTTCATCTAACCACAAATCACTGGCTTCGAGCGCAGTAAGTACGCCGTCTTCACTATTTTTGGCTTTTTCAGGGCTATTCACGCCCGCCAAGACAATGCCTGACCGTAGCATTTCATCATCGGGACTTTTTTTATTATTTTCGAAATAGCCATGTGAAGCAAGGTGCAAAACAGTGGGATTTTTTGCTTTTTTCACTTGTTCCTCTAAGGCATCTTTGTCTAAAAAAACACTGTTACGCCAGCCTTTTTGATTTAAAATTTCTTCAATCTTTTTGATTTCGACTTCTGTTTCGTACAAAGTCTTCCAAATCGCTTGTGTGGCAGTTTTAGTTTCTCCTACTTCTTTTTCATCATTTCTGTTGGCATTTTTTAGGCTTTTTTGATGCTCTTTTTTGCTGAGGGCATAGTCAGGTTTGCCCAAAAGGATAGCTGTTTTGTTTGGATTTTCCTTGCGTATCTGCAAAATTTCTTTGAGGTTACTCACTACCTGAACATCATATTCTTCTAAAAGAAATTTTTGGGTTTGACTATTATATAAAGCATTGATATTGATGTAGTTATAAACACCATCAGGAGAAAAATAAATGTGCCATAGTCCACTGGGCAGGGGCGTAAGTTGCGCCGCTACCTCCTCCCAAAAAACAGCATAACTGCCTGTATCTTTTGCCTCTCGCCTCACATTACTTCTATAATTTTTGAGAAACCTGTCTTCCATGTCTTTGCTGTTTTTGAGCAAAACTGCTTTTAAATCCTTGCTGGTGAGTATCAAGGCAGTATAGGCTGGCTCTACTTTTTGGGTTTCTTTGTTGTAATGTGTTGTTCTGATAATCTCTATGGCGGCTTGATTGGCTTGGAGTTTTTGCTGAATCGCTTGGTAGGAAACAAGATTTGAGGCGAAAGTTTGTTTGAAATCCGCAGAACGCAGTGTAAGCTGTTTTTCCATCTCTTCAGCCTCCGCAAATAGCTTTTCGAGTACCAATCCTTGCGCCTGACGTACCTCAGAGGGCATATTGTATGCCTTTGCAATGGCGTTTTTCAGTTTCTGCCAATCACTAAACTGATTGATAAGTACCGCGTTATTGGTTTCCCATATACGTTTTTTGACTTTCTGACTTTCTGACAATAGTACGCCTTTGGTTTGGAGGCGCAGGTCAAAAGCGGCTTGCAACAGTGCATTTAGGGCTTGATGTTGCGGTAATTTTTGTAAAATTTCATTCAAAAAGTCATAAAAATTATAGAAATATGGCTGATTTTTTGAAATATAAAGCCTTTTTTCGTTTTCACTCAAATTCACAAAATTGGTTTGAATAGCCTTCGTGATGGTTTGGGCTGATTGAATGAGTAGCGGACTTGCCTTATCATAAGCTCCTTGGTTTGCATAAAAAACACCCAAATTATTCAAAGAAGCTACCTCATTCCTGTTTTTATTTTCTAACAATTTAGAGCCTAACTCTTTGATTTCCAAATACAAAGACGCAGCTAATGTAGTTTTTCCTGTGGTTTCATAAAGTAAAACCAAGTTATTTACCGCGTAGGCATAATATGGGTGTTCCTTTCCCCAATTTTGCTCAGTGATTCCTTTTACTTCCAAATAAAGCGTTTCCGATTTGGCGTAATTTTCCGTTGTGCGGTAGAGTTCTGCCAAATTCATCATCACCGCCAAGGAATCAAAATGACGGATTTTTTTGTAAATTGCGCTTGTTTCCAAATAGTATTTTTCTGCTTTGGGGTAGTTGCCTGTGGTGCGATAGAGTTCTGCTAAGTTGTTCAGGCAGACGGCATACTGATGGTTTTCTTTTCCTAACGTATTGTCAATCAGCAGGATAGATTCTAAAAATAGAGGCTCGGCTTTGGCATAATTCCCAAACTGATAGTCAAGCGTTGCCAAATTTTGGAGGGAAGTGATGTATGCCAAACTCTGCTTACCTGCTATTTTCTCTCTGCTATTTTTACTTTCCAAGTAATATTTTACCGCTTGGGCATAGCTTCCCATGTCTTGGTACAAAGCCCCTAAATCATTGATTAACAAGGCATAATCTAAATTTTCTTTGCCATATATTTTCTCATATTCCGTTTTGATATCGAGAAACAAAAGTTCAGATTTTTGATATAGCCCTATTCTGTGGTGCAGGCTCGCCAGATTGTGCAGGGCTGTAAAATAAGCCTCTGCAAAGGGTGTAGGGAACCCTTTGTACTCACTTTTCATAGCTGTAACGATGTCATTCCAAAGCGGCTCCGCGTATTTGTACTTACCCTGTTCGTAGTAAGATTTTGCCAAATTATTCAATACAATTTGGTAAACAAGGCTTTGCTCTCCTATCGTTTCTTTTAGCGTATTGAGTGCTGAGATGTGTAGTGTTTGCGCCTTGTCATACTTTGCTTGGGCATCATATACCATTGCTAATTGACTCAAAATGAGAGGATAAAGTGATTTTCTTTCCCCAAATTTTTCTTTAATCGCTTGCAATACCTTGCTGACCAGTAGCTCGGCTTTGTCAAATTTTTGTAGTGTTTTATAAACTGTCAGCAGATTGGTCATAGAAAGAATATGGTACTCGTTGGTGATACCAAATGCTTTTTCGGATTGGATAAGTGCCTGCTCATAAGCCTGCATTGCATTGGTGTAATCACCTCTTTGATAGGCAGTTGTGCCTTGCTGAGTAAAAGATTCCCAGTTTTTGCTTGGGTCATCTTGGGTGAAAGCGAGGGAGGGGAAAAGGATAGAAAGTAAGAAAAAGAAGATTTTTATTGTTTTTTGTATAGTTCTCATAGTGATTTCTTTGTCTTTGATGTTAGGAAAATTACGAAATAAGCATCGTTATTTTTCCAAAGATAAAGAATATGATGAAAAATCTTGTATCAGTCAAATTATCCAAAACGCAAAACATTCAAAAAAACTATTTCCAATAATTCACCACAAAATTCACCCAATCTTTTTCTAAACTTGGGATAGGTACATCAGGCTTAAAACCAATATTATCAATTCTAAACTGTCTTACCCACCCATTTCTACCCCAAGGCACCGCCAAGTTAAATGTCCCATCACAAATGTCAAAATTTTGGTCTTCTCCATAATCCATTACACCATGTGTATTTGTGCCAAAGGTGCGAACTTTCGTGCTTTGCTTAGATTCATAAATAAAAAATTCTGTACTGCTTCCACACTTTTTGTCTATCAATAAAGCCACTTGCTTAGGAAAGTTTGCTATGGAGTCCATTTTTCGTTCCAAATCTACGCCATCAGAAACGAGTTTTGCAGGGTTTGCTTTTAAGTTTCTAAGCAGTTTTTCAGCTTTGTCTATAAAAAAAGCATTTTCCGCAGGATTCTTTTTTAATGAGGTGATATGACTTTCGTAGGCAGCAATAATTTCTGGTGAAGAGCGATAGTCCCAGGCAGGATAAATAATTGGATTGGTGTAAATAAGCTGAATCATCAAATCTGACGAACTCGAATTACCACCACCGTTACCTCTCATGTCTATAATCAGATTGGGAGTTGTAAAAATTAAACCTCTATTGGCATAGACAATACTATCAAATTGATTGACTTCTAATTGATTAAAAACGCTAAACTTGAGGTAAATATTTTTATCATCTATTTGTTTAAAGACCACATTTTCAACCTTTTCCTTGATTTGTGTTGTCATATTTTTTACAGGCTGTTTCATCCATAGTATAAAAACATGACTATCTCTAAAAAAGTCTGTATAACTTTTCAAGAGCAAATGACAAGATTTGGCATCTTTGCTTTTTTCTGCCTTCTTCGTAATTTTAGCAACTAATTTTTCATATTCTCCTTTGGTGCTGCCATTTACTTTGTCATCAAAACCTGCATAAATTCTGGTTACTTTGTCCTTGACCTCCTCAAACGCTTTTTTACAGCTACAAGACTGGTTTAAAGTCTGAGAAAAAATATTTTGAGAAGTGCAAATAATTAAAAAAGCAGTAATTAGAAATATTTTGAGGGTTGCTAACATATATTATAGTTTATAAAATTTACGAAATATAAATAATTTTAATAATTTAAACATTAATTTTCAATATCTCAAGCAGTTTTTTTCTATATAAGTAGTTAGACTTAAATAATCGACAATATTTTAAATCCTATATATCTGATTATCAGACTTATTTTGAGGTGTCGGATAATTAGGTTTAACTACTTAGTTTTAGTAAACCCCATTAATATTCAATTTTTTATTAAAAACAGTATAATTTTTGAAATTAACGATAATTTTTAATGATTTTTTATAATTTTGTATTGAAAATCACTAATTTGAAAACCTTGATGAATAAACTACCAAATACAAGTGCCGCCCCCCAAGACCTCGATTTAGACAATCCGATTTTTCAATTTGCCTTCCAGTTGATTGAAAAAACAAACCATTGTCTGTTCCTGACGGGTAGTGCGGGAACGGGAAAATCTACGTTTTTGCGCTATATCAGGGACAATATCAAGAAAACTTTTGTAACGCTTGCGCCCACAGGCATTGCGGCGGTGAACGTAGAAGGGGTTACGATTCACTCTTTTTTTAACTTGCCGCGTCGTCCTTTACTGCCTGATGATGAGGATATTAAGCCTTTTCACAAAAATTCGGACAAGCGCAAAATTATTCAAAAAATGGACGCGCTCATCATTGACGAAATCTCGATGGTGCGTGCTGACGTGCTTGATGGCATTGATACAGCCTTGCGGAAAAATGGCGGCGACCCTCAACTTCCTTTTGGTGGCAAACAAGTCATTTTTATTGGTGATGTGTTTCAGTTAGAGCCTGTTGCCCAAAAACAAACGGGCGAGCAGGAGTTTTTGGAAAAAGTGTATGGCAGCCCTTTTTTCTTTTCAGCTTACTGCCTCAAGCTGTTGGCGCAAACGGGAACGCCACTGATTAGCATAGAAATGAAAAAAATTTATCGGCAAAAGCATGAGGTGTTTATTGGCTTGCTGGAAAAAGTAAGGAAAAATGAGGTAGTTCAGGCTGACATCAATCAAATCAACCAGCGATATATCCCTGAAAATCAGCTAAAAAATACTGATTTTACGATTACACTGACTACGAAAAACGCCATAGTAGATACGATTAATACGCACCAAATCAGTGTGTTGAAAGGAAAAGAATATATTTTTGAGGGGACGATAGAAGGTGAGTTTGACGAAAAGGCTTTGCCTACTGATTTTCATTTGCGACTCAAAAAGGACGCGCAGATTATGTTTGTCAAAAATGATTTTATGGGGCGATGGGCAAATGGGACGATTGCCAAAATCTTCTCTCTGACCCAAGAATCCATCAAAGTAGAGATGAATGACGGAAAAATAGTGGAAGTAGAAACGGTTACTTGGGAAAATGTGCGCTATTCTTACCATGAGGAAAAGAACAGGGTGGAGCAGGCAATCATAGGTACTTATACGCAATTTCCCCTCAAGCTGGCTTGGGCGGTTACGATTCATAAGGCGCAGGGACTCACCTTCGACCGAGTAATGATTGACATGGGGAGTGGGGCTTTTGCCAGTGGTCAGCTATATGTTGCCCTGAGCCGTTGCCGCACGCTGGAAGGCATTAAGCTAAAACAAAAAATTCGCCTTTCTGATGCCAAGCTCGACGAAAGGGTAAAAGAGTTTTCCAAAACTTTTAATGATAAACAGTTGATTAGGAGCATTATGAAGTAAGAAAAATACTCATTATGCCCTTGCAGATGCTTGTCTTTTCTACCTACTTTATTTTTGAGCAAAATACAAGCATATTCGCTAATTTGCAAAGGGAATTTTTATAGCAAATATTGTTTGTGGAGAAACAAGCAACAGCGCAGAAAACAAACGCCCTGCGGGAAGTTCGCTTTAATACATTTAATTCATTATCAATTCATTGCAAATGATAAATACCAAAAAACAATAACAAATAAGAAAATGAAAAACTTACTTTATTGCTTTCTCTTTTTTTCACAAATAGCTTTCGCCCAAAAAGCCATACCCAAACAAGATTTCAGCTTGCCCAAGATTACAAATGCAAAGCCTCGAAATATCATTTTCATTTTTTCGGACGACCACCGCTATGATTTTATGGGTTTTACAGGCAAAGTGCCTTGGTTAGAAACGCCCAATCTCGACCGCTTGGCACGTGAAGGCGCACATTGCCAAAATGCTTTTGTAACTACTTCGCTCTGTTCGCCAAGTCGGGCAACTATCCTGACGGGTATGTACGCACATGAGCATACAGTCGTAGATAATTTTTCACCTGAGCCACAAAATCTGACCTATTTTCCTCAATACCTCCAAAAAGCAGGCTACCAGACCGCACTTTTTGGCAAGTGGCACATGGGCGATGAGGACGACAACCCACGCAAAGGTTTTGATACTTGGGTGAGTTTCCGAGGACAAGGCACTTATTACAATCCTACCCTGAACATTAATGGAAAAAGTCAAAAGTTTGAAAATGAGGCTTATACGCCCGAAGTTTTGACTGACTTTGCCTTGGACTTTTTAAAAAATAGGGATAAAAGCAAGCCTTTTTTTGCGTATATTTCTCATAAATCAGTACATTCTGATTTTAGCCCTGCCAAAAAGGATTTGTACAAATATCATGGAAAATCTATTCCTTACCCTTCTACTCGATTTTTATCGCACTCCCAAGCCCCCCTGCAACAAGGCGTAAACCAGCAAGATATTCCTCAATGGGTTCGTAATCAGAGATTTAGTCATCATGGAGTAGATTATGCTTATCATGGAAGGGTGAGCATGGATACGATTTTTTGGAGATATTGCGAAACGCTTTACAGTGTAGATGCTGCGATTGGTCGTGTGCTTAACTATTTGGACGAGAGTGGATTAGCAGAATCTACCTTGGTCGTGTATGCCAGCGACAATGGTTTTTATTTTGGGGAGCATGGCTTCATAGACAAGCGCAGTATGTACGAGGAATCGATGCGGATTCCGCTTTTGGTGCGTTGCCCAGAAATCATCAAAGCTGGAACAAAAATGCCCCAAGTGGTTCAAAATATAGATTTCCCAAGTACCTTTCTCGATGCGGCGGGTTTGCAGCCACCACCACAGATGCGTGGCAAGTCTTTCCTGCCTATCCTCACCCAAAAAGAAACCAAATGGAAGGATAAAATCTTCTACGAATATTATTGGGAACATGATTTTCCACAAACGCCGACCATGTTTGGGGTGAGAACGGACAGATACAAGTACATTTTTTATCATGGACTTTGGGACATCAACGAGCTATACGACCTGCAAAACGACCCGCAGGAACTCAATAATCTCATTCGCAGTCCGCAACACGAGCAAATCGCCAAAGAGCTACAAAAAGAAGTTTTTGACTGGTTAGAACAAACCAATGGCTTGCAAATTCCACTCAAAAGACCTGTGAGGAAGCGTATTGACCATCAATTTAAGGGGACTTATTAGGGGGAAATTAGTAAAGGAATCTTGGTAATAAATTTTTCAAAAGAGTTGTTGGTGCGCTGGGCTAACAGCTACAGTTGGGATAATTTACTAAAAACGTTTCGTTCCTACGAAACTTTGATAAAAAAACATTCCTTTTTGCTACAAAAACATTCGGTTGTCTGACAATTTTTGTGGCAGACTGAGTTTCTACGAGTTCCCCCCGCTAAAGCGAGGGGTTAGATTAACCCCTCGCTTTAGCGGGGGGAACTTTCCACAAAAATTGTCAGAGTATCAAACATTCATGCCTAACAAAACATTAAAATAAAATGTATTAAAGTCCCAGAGGGGCGACCGCTTTTTCATCAAATCTTTTTCAAAAAACTGCGAAAGTAATGACATTTTTCTTTACTATATTTGTTAGGAAATCAAACCACAAAAACCATGAAAAATTGCTTGTTTTTTCTTCTTTTATGGACATTGAGCTTACCTCTTTATGCTCAGTATCATCTCATTGGTGATGCGGCAAATATGAACCCTGATTGTATCCAACTCACACCAGATGTGCAGTATAGCGAAGGAATCGCCTACTATAAAACCAAGCTCAATCTGGAAAATTATTTTCAGGTGGAGTTTGATATTTATTTGGGCGACAAGGACGAAGGTGCAGACGGCATTACCTTCGTTATCCATGACGACGAAAGGCAGTTTGAGGCGTATGGCACTTGGGGCGAGTGCATGGGCTACGGGCGGTGGAGTCCTGATGTGCTTTACGGAACGTATATCTACCCTTCTATTGCCGTAGAGTTTGATACTTACTGGAATTGGCGACAAAACGACCCCGCCAGCGACCACATCGCCTATTTGGAAAATGGCACAAATTTTCACTTTGATACCAAATACTGGAACAATAAAGACGAAAATTTTAACTTAGAAGATGACTATCTCCACAACTTTCGCTTTCAATGGGAGCCAGACATCAAGCAAATTACCGTTTCTCTGGACGACAAAGTAGTTTACAGAGGTGTGCGCGACATCGTCAAAGATGTTTTTAATGGGCAAACCAAGCTGATTTGGGGATTTACCGCTTCCACTGGCAGAAAGCATAATTTACAATACTTTTGCTTGCGAACTTTAACGCTAAATAAAAAGTAATATTTACTCTTCTTTGTCTTTCAATTCTTTTGCCCAGTTAAACCTATCCGAAGGCGAAAAAGCCCAAGGTGCAGCATTATTTTCTATATTGGCAAACATCGAGTTCCACTGCGCGGGCGTGCCAGATTCCTCCATTGCCACATATTGGCGCAACTGAATAATAATATCCAAAGGATTGATATTCACAGGGCAGGCTTCGGCGCAGGCATTGCACGTCGTACACGCGAGCAATTCCTCCTTGCTCACATAGTCGCCATACAGCGATTTGCCGTCGTTGTATTCTTTGCCATGCTCCTGCAAATTATTCCCTTTTTCTTCCATGCGGTCACGCGTATCCATCATTATCTTGCGGGGAGAGAGCAACTTACCTGTAATATTGGCGGGGCAGGCAGCAGTACATCTTCCACATTCGGTACAGCTATACGCCTCCATCAAGTTTTTCCAAGTCAGGTCTTCCACATCTTTTGCGCCAAATCTGCCAATCGCGCCTGTATTTTCCACCACAGGCGTAGCGTCCGCAATCCCAAGCATGGATTTGACCTCAGCCGTAACTACTGGCATATTTTCCAGCTTGCCTTTTGGAGCTAAGTTCGAAAAATAAGTATTAGGAAAGGCAAGCGCAATGTGCAAATGTTTAGAATAAGTAACATAAATGCCAAAACCCATGATGCCCAAAATATGAAACCACCACGCAAAGCGTTCTAAATAAAAGAGTTGGCTCGTACTAAAATCTCTATACAATGGAATGAAAAGCTGACTCACCAAAAAACTACCCACCGCAGGATAATGCGCCGCTACATACGTATTTTCTGCACTACGTGTCTGCAAAATGCTGTCTGCGGCGTTCATGGTAAAAAGAAAAAACATCAAAATAATCTCAAAAAACAAAATCAAATTAGCGTCCATTACAGGAAAACCTTTCATCTCCTTTGTCCAAAATCTGGGAATTAGGTGTGAATTACGGCGAATCAAAAACACCACACAGGTCAAAACCACGCCCAATGCCAGCAATTCAAAGAAGTTGATAAGCAACGGATAAAGACCACCCAACAAAGGCGAGAAAAGCCGATGCGTGCCAAAAAGCCCATCTAACATGATTTCCAAGACCTCAATATTGATAATGAGGAAACCGCCATAAATAATAAAGTGCATCACCCCCACAAATGGGCGTTCAAACATCTTTTTTTGTCCAAAAGCAAACAGGAGCATCGTTTTGAGTCTTTCCGTTGGCTTATCACTGCGGTCAAGCGGCTTGCCCATCTTTATATTGCTTGTAATAAAACCAATACGATTGGTCAGAAGCGCGATAAAAATGACTAATACCGAGCCAAAAAGAACTTGCTGAAATAGGGTGATAAATATTTCCATAAATGTATATTATTGGATTCAAAAAATATAAAATTGTACTTTTCTTAGTTTTTTTGCAATTAATGACTTATTTTTTTGTGAATAACAAAATTAAAATCTAACATTGAAAGTTAATTCATATACTATTTTGTTCATAGGCGCACCAAACGTTACATCAATTATTTTTTTGTTTGCGAATAACCTATTTGGTATAAGTATTGAGATACCACCCAATGAGGAACACAAGATAAGGTAAAATATGCGAATTATTTATATTGTTTTTTATTTTTTTGCGTTCTTCATTTAAAAAAAGCAACTTTTTTACATTCTTTCATATTTTTTTAGTTAAACTTTCAATATTATTAATGTCTGTTACTTTGAAACCAAAAAATACTTCACAAGCACATAGAAGTACCCAACCTACGCCACAGGGCGCGGGTGGGCTTTCAGCTATCAAGGCTGAAGTGAGTGATATTTTAGAACACATCAAAGATGTTGTTTTCCAGACCGACGCGCACTTTAATTTTACCTACCTCAATGAATCTTGGGAGCTATTGACAGGATTTTCTTACGAGGAAAGCGTCGAGCAACTTACCTATTTTGTTCACGAAGAGTACATTACCTCATTTCAACATAGCTTAGAAAATCAAATAGCACAAAGGAAAGCACTCGAAACTGAGGTGCGCCTCCTGCACAAAGGCGGAGAGGAGATTTTTGTAGAATTATTCCTCAAACCCCTTTTTGACGAGTACAGTAATCTGACAGGGACAGTAGGTACGATGCGTGATATTACCTTGCGGAAAAAAGAAGAAGAACAACTGCAAGAAGCACATGATGCACTACAAAAGTCTGACAAAGAGGCACAAAGGCTCAACTTGGAGTTGGAAACTTTTATGTATAAATCCTCACATGACCTGCTCGGACCGCTTGCTTCTATTCATGGCTTGCTTGTATTGGCAAAAGAACAAGATAATCACCCTGAAACCGCAGACTACCTCAGAATGATTACCAAAAGTGCTAACCAACTGATGGTAACGCTGGAAAATCTACTGGAAGTTAGCAAGATAAAGCAAGGCAGACCACAAATAGCCCAGATAGATTTCCATGCTATTATGCACGAAGTGGTAACGCTACTGAGCCAACAGCAAGACTTTGCTCAGGTTGAGTTTGATGTACAAATCAATGCAAAGCCGCCCTTTTATAGCGACAAAAATTTGATATTCAATATCTTATATCGCCTTGTCGAAAATGCTTTTGCTTACCGCCGCACCAATATCACACCTTATATTAGTGTTTCTATTGTTGGTGATACTCAGCAGGTAAAGCTGAAAGTAAAGGACAACGGACAGGGCATGATAGATGAGGTACAGGAGAAAATATTTGATATGTTTTTCAAAGGAAGCGAACTCAACAGAGGAAGTGGCTTGGGGCTTTATATCGTCAAAAATGCCCTTGAAAAGCTCAATGGCACGATTCAAGTGGAGAGTCGCGAACGAAGCGGCTCAGAGTTTACGGTCATTATCCCTTCGACAAATTAAAATCTTGTTAAATTATTGTTGTTTTTTCAGGTATTTTTATAATTTTGTTTAAATAAATTATTCACTTTAACCAAATTAAAATTATCATGGCAAAAGATAAGCAAAAAAAAGAGGTAAAAAAAGAGCCTGCAAAAACGCCACAAGAGAAAGCGGCGGCTAAAAAAGAAAAGAAGGAAAAGAAAAGTTATGATTAGTGGCTCTCCAACAAATCCATTTCGACAGCGAAATGGATTTGTCATTTCAGGGACATTTATCAAGTTTTGGCAGGATATTGTAAAAAAGATTACATTTTTTTTTATTATAAATAGATATGGCATTAAATTAGAGTAAATTTGCATTAAATAAAAACAGATTGTCCTTGGGCAAATTCTCTTTCATATAGCTAATTCAAAAAAATATTACTAATTTTGTTTCTTTATACAAATTCACGTTGGGATTACTTGAATGAATAGATTTTTTACGATATTTATCTTTATTGTGTCAATATTTTTCTGCCAACACACACAAGCGCAAAACTTCATTTTGAGAGGAAAGGTTGTCAGACCAGACTATACACCTGTCGAGAAGATAAAGGTATTTATAGAGAATTATGAAGCTGTAGAAACTAATGAAAAGGGGGAATTTACCATCTCAATTTCCAAAGAAAATACCAAGCCCAAAAATATTCGCACAGGAAATAAAGATGGACTGGTCTATCGCACGCACAACTATCGCGCCGAAAATATACCTTTGGAAATCATGGTGGATATCCAAATCAAGATTACTGGGCAAGTAGTTTATAGAAATAAGATTAAAGGAGTGCTTCATGGTAGTATTGCCCTCAAAAATGTACCCGTCAAGGATTCTACTTACACAGACACAAATGGCTACTTTAATATGACCTTGCCTATTGGTCTGACTATCAATAATTTGGTGAATAACACTACAATTATTGTCAATGGAAAGGAAGTAAAAAAGGAGGATATTCGGCTACTCTCTCCTAATAATTTTGTGCATATTCGTTTAGAAGAAGACCAACCTCTTACCCTGTTTACGATAGCTGTCTATGACAAAAATAAGAGTAAGAACAAATTACTCAATGGTGCAAAATTAAGCATTGACGGAACTGTTTATACGATTGATAATCAAGGGTTTTTGAAAATAAATATACCTGATTTGAAAAACAGTGTACTCGAATTAGAAGGTTTTAAGATAGTTGAGAGGCAGTTTTCAGAAAAAGACAAGTTTATGGAGATTTTTGTGGAAAAAGTCGCCAATACTTTACCTCCACCTGCTACTAAAAATAGCAAAGATAGCACTGCTTCCCAGCAAACCCCAAAAAACACAAAAGATTCTATCTCGGCAAAAAAATATACAGAAGAAATTTCGGCGATTGCCGCAGATATGGAAAGTAGTGGGAAGTTGTTGGAGGAGAAAAACAGGAAAATTTCTGACAATTTAGAAAAACTATCTTCGAAGGTAAGCAATGATACGAGCATGAGTCCTGAGCAAATGAATTTGATAAAGAAAGACATCGCAACCTTAGAACGTACTTTTGTGGAAAATGACAATGCCTACAAAAGAAGTAAGGAACAAACCGAAAACCTGCTTTCCAGACTCAAAGAAGCCATTTATCAAAAAGATTCACTCAACAAAAGTATTACCGTCATACAAGCCGAGCAGGATTCACTGAAGTTACAGAATGAAAAAATCAAGGAAGAGCAGAAAAAAGAAGCTGAAGGGTTCCGTATCAGGCTTATTGCTATTTCTTCTGTTACTGCGATGCTATTGGTCTTGTCATTGGTATTTTATATTTTTTCTAAGCGAATTAATAAGCAGAAAAAAGAAGTAGAAAAAACCAGAAATCAGCTCGTAGAAAAAGTCCAAGAAATAGAACTGAAAAATAGACAGCTTAACCAAACCTTAGAGGAACTCAAAAAGGCACAAGCACAATTAGTTTCTTCGGAAAAAATGGCTTCTTTGGGTCAGCTTACCGCAGGGATTGCCCACGAAATCAATAATCCTGTCAATTTTACCTACGCAGGCGCGCTGTCCTTGAAAACAGATTTTAATGAATTAATCCAATTATTGGAACAATATCGCCTCATTTCCTTAGACAATGTAACGACAGCCTTGCCGCTTGCCAAAGAAATGGAGAAAAAAGTTGCCTACCCTGAAATTAGATACGAGATAGATGAGTTATTGGTCAGTGTGAAACGTGGCGCAGAACGAACCGCAGAAATTGTGAAAAGTTTGAGAACTTTCTCACGCTTAGATGAAGATACGCTGAAAAAGGCAGATGTGGAGGAAAATTTAGACGCTACGCTGGTCATGCTCAATAGCCAGTACAAGGAACGCATAGAAATCGTGAAGAAATATGGAAAAATTCCTCCAATAGAGTGTTTCCCAGGTCAGTTAAATCAAGTATTTATGAATATTTTGCTCAACGCGATTCAAGCGATTGAAGGCAACGGCAAAATCTATATTTCTACTTCTTACCCTGCCGCCCACGCCAACGGCAAGTATAAAGATGCTGTCGAAATTAGTATTCGCGACACAGGTACAGGTATGTCAGCAGAGGTAATCCAAAATATTTTTGAACCTTTCTTTACTACCAAAGATGTGGGAATGGGGTCAGGTTTAGGGCTTTCAGTATCTTTTGGCATTATCGAAAAACACAAAGGCGAGATAAAAGTGTTTAGTGAGGTGGGCAAGGGTGCTGAGTTTGCCATCATTCTACCCCTAAATACTATACAAGCAAATACATCAAATCAACAATATTTAGCTACACAAAAGACCTCAAATAAAATATTATCGTGAGCCAAGAAAAATACCGTATTCTCTACGTAGATGACGAAATAGACAACCTTATCATTTTTAAAGCTGCTTTCCGCCGATATTATGAAGTTTTTACTTCTACTTCGGCTCGCGAAGGCATGGACATCTTGAAAAGCCAAGATATTCAAGTGCTTATTACTGACCAAAGAATGCCCGAAATTACAGGGGTGGAGTTTTTGGAAAATGTAATTCCTGACTACCCTGAAACTATCCGTATGATTCTGACTGGTTTCAGTGATGTAGAAGCTATTATCCAAGCGATTAACAAAGGGCGTGTTTATCAGTACATTACCAAGCCTTGGGATACGGACGAACTCAAAATCACGATAGACAATGCGCTGGAATCCTATCGCCTGAAAAATGAAAATAAAAAACTTATCAGCGACCTAAAAGAAGCAAATCAGCGATTGGAAGGCTATGCGATGGATTTGGAGCGCAAAGTGGAAGAACGAACTACGGAAATCAAGCGTCAAAAAGAAATTATTGAGAAAAAAAATGATGATATTACAGCAAGTATAAACTACGCCAAGCATATACAGCGCGTAGTTTTGCCCGAAGAGGGGCGAATAGCACAGGCTTTCCAGCAATCTTTTATCCTTTTCAAGCCACGCGATATTGTCAGTGGCGATTTTTATTGGTTTCAAGAAAAACTAACCACAGATGGAAAGGAAAAAATCATCATTACAGCAGTGGACTGTACTGGGCATGGTGTTCCTGGCGCATTTATGAGCCTCATTGCCAATGAGATACTCAATGAAATTGTCAATGAAAAAGGTATTTTGGAAGCAGATAAAATCTTGAACGAACTCCATAAAAGTGTCAGAAAAGTATTGAAGCAAGACCAAAGCGACAATCGCGACGGAATGGATATGTCGCTGTGCGTGATAGACAAGGAAAGCAAAACAATAGAGTTTGCAGGAGCAAAAAATTCACTGATTTATGTGCAGAATGGCGTAATTAATGCAATCAAAGGCGACAAATTTCCCATCGGAGGCTTACAGCATGGCGCAGAACGCATTTTTACCAAGCAAGTCATCTCCTACACTGATGCACCCGTTTCTTGTTATATTCTCTCTGACGGCTACCAAGACCAGTTTGGGGGCGCAGAAAATAGAAAATTCCATAGACATACGCTTAAAGAATTGTTGTTTCAAAACCATCAACTGGACATGGGTGAGCAGAAGAAAGTCTTGGAAGAAACACTAAAAACGTGGATGAAAATAGGCTTGGTAGGCGAAGAACACCAAGTTGATGATATTTTGATTATTGGATTTGCGCTTGCTTAATTTTTAATTGGACAAACATTGTTTCTCGAAATCCCACACCCCACAAATGGCAGAAAGAAGCAGTATTTTTGATATGATAGGTCCTGTGATGATAGGCCCTTCCAGTTCGCATACGGCAGGCGTGGTGAGGATTGCGCGCAGTGCAGTAGCGATTTTGGGCGACATTCCTACGCAGGCGGACATTACTTTTTACAACTCATTTGCCCGAACCTACGAAGGGCATGGAAGCGATAGGGCGATTATTGCGGGCTTGCTCGACTACCCCACAGATGATGTACGCATCAAAAATTCCTTTGATTTTGCAGCTCAGGCAGGTCTTAAATATACCTTTAAAGCAGTTGGTAGTGCCTCCATCATGCACCCCAACACGATTAAAATAAATTTGAAAAAAGATGACAAAGAAGTAGAATTGCTTGGCGTAAGCAAGGGCGGTGGCGTGATTTACATCGAAGAAGTCAATGGATTTACTGCCAATTTTTCAGCCGCTTTGCACACCTTGATAATCCTGACCTTAGATGTCAAAGGCGCGATAGCCTTCATAGCAGGAATTTTGGCACAAGACGACGCAAATATTGCTACCATGTCAGTTTCGCGCAAGGGAAAAAATGATTTTGCTTGCCAGTTCATTGAGTTAGATTCCATCATTCGCACTTCGTCCCTGGAATACATCAAAAGCCTAAACTGGGTCAAAGAAGTGAGCTATGTGCCTCCCATCAGATAAATTGATTATCTTTGCAACACAATAATTTTTTGAGGTGAAAAGCAAGAAAACAACTTTCCAACATTGGGGCTTGATTCCCTACAAAGAGGCGTGGGAAAAACAAGAAAAACTTTTTCAGGCAGTGATTGCCCAAAAAGTAGCCAATAGAGATATGCCTGAAAATGAGCAAGTAAGCACTGATAATTATCTCATTTTCTGCGAACACCCTCACGCCTATACGCTGGGGAAAAGTGGTGATGAAAAAAACCTATTGCTAAATCAATCTGAACTAAGCGCACAAAATATAGATTATTTCCATATCAATCGTGGCGGAGATATTACCTACCATGGTCAGGGGCAGTTAGTGGGCTATCCTATTTTTGACTTAGACAATTTTTTTACTGATATTGGCAAGTACCTCAGAATGATAGAGGAAGCCATTATCCTTACATTGGCAGTATATGGCATCAAAGCTGGGCGCATTGCCACACTCACAGGTGTTTGGATAGACCACGAAGCACAAGTCAATCCCAGAAAAATTTGTGCGATAGGTGTACGAGCAAGCCGCTGGGTTACAATGCATGGTTTTGCCCTCAATGTCAATACTGATTTGAAATATTTTGAGGCTATTATTCCCTGTGGCATCTCAGATAAAGCTGTAACCTCTATCGCCCAAGAGCTGGGACAAGAGGTAGATATGAAAAAGGTAGAACAAACTTTGTTAGAGAAATTAAAGACTTTATTTGCCTTGGAAATGGAGGTTTGATAATGTCCAAAATATTTTATTTGATTTTTTAATCACCTGTCAAACTCTATTTGCTGCTAATGACTCAGCCTTCAATGAATTTAACAGAAAGTTCAAGAACTTGCTCAAAGATAATGCTTGGATAGAAATGCTGAAATAGTCAGAGTGAGCTTTTATAAAAAAATAAGTCCTTCTAACTATTAAAAATTAGAAGGACTTTCAAGTTAAAAGAAAAAAATTCTTTATATTCATAAATAAATTTAAAAGGAGTGATAAAAATATAATTCACTAACGCACAAACCTACAAATAAAGACACCTAAGCCGCCTTCGCATTTGACTTTTTGCCAATAATCGCCACACTTGCTTCACTTTCCATCATAGGCTCAGGCATTGCATTTTTTGCAAACTGACCGTACATGAGAGAAGAAGCTACAAAACCAATGATTAATAAAATGATGAAAGATAACATAGTTTTAAATGGTTAAAGTATTGATTATAAATTGATGTTACAAAATTAAGTAAAAAAACAATACCATGCTCGTCTTTGTATTTACTTACATTTCATGTGTAATTTTTATAGCATAAATACATTAAAATTTACAAATAAAAGGATTTTTTACTACTTAAATCCAATATGAGGTAATTTTTGCTTGTATGAACACAATATTAAATATCAATGAAAAATTGGAAAAAAATATAAAATTGGAAAAAAAGTCAATTTTACGCAATTATTTGTTTTAGAGGTTCAATCAAACAAAATGCAACTTGGAAAAATACTATACTTCATTTGAAATATCCAACACCGCAAATGTTGTCAGAAAAATAGACTTATTTGCTAAAAACAAATGAATTTGTCATTTTATTTGCTATATTAAAATTTTATTTATAATTTAATTGTCAATATGCAAACCAAGGAATCAGAAATTAAAAATCATCTTTCCACATTTCTTTAATCTCTATGCCAATGACCAAATTTTCATACTTTGTATCCTTGATACTTGCTTCCATACTTGGTGGCGTACTTACTCTTTTTGGCTATAAAACCTTTTTGGAAACACCTCAAGTGGCACTTCTCGAAAAAAAACCGAGCGTGCAGCTTGCTAATTTTGACAAAAAACTACTCGATAATTTTACTGTTCCCGAAGGGCTGAACTTCGTATTAGCAGCAGAAAAAGTTACGCCAGCCGTAGTGCATATCAAAACATATTACAAAAATGCGGATTATGAATGGTTTAGAGAACGAAATGATGGAGAGTTTTCCCGATTTGCTTCTGGCTCAGGAGTCATCATCTCCGAAGATGGCTACATCATCACCAATCACCACGTAGTCGACGAAACGGATAGATTAGAGGTGATTTTGAATGACAAACGTAGCTATGAAGGAACGGTCATTGGCACTGACCCCACTACTGATTTGGCTCTCATCAAAATCCAAGAAAAAAACCTGCCCATGATAGAGTTTGGCAACTCCGACGGCGTAAAAATTGGCGAATGGGTATTGGCTGTGGGCAATCCTTTCGAACTCACTTCTACTGTAACGGCAGGAATAGTAAGTGCCAAAGCCCGCAATATCAATATATTAAGAAGTCGCGATGGGCTACAAATCGAATCTTTTATCCAAACTGATGCCGCAGTAAACCCTGGCAACAGTGGAGGCGCGCTGGTCAATCTCAAAGGTGAACTCATTGGCATTAATACGGCGATTGCTACGCGTACGGGCGGCTATTCAGGCTATTCTTTTGCCGTACCAGTAACCTTGGCGCGAAAGGTTGCCGAAGACCTACTCAAATATGGGGACGTACAGCGCGGATTGCTCGGCGTGAATATTAAAGACGTAGATGCAAATTTAGCTAATCAATATGGAATCAAGGAGATAAAAGGCGTTTTTATAGATAAAGTGATTACAAAAAGTGCGGCTGAAGAAGCTGGCATGGAAATTGGAGATGTAATTATCAGGGTAGAAGAAGTAGAGGTAAATACAGTTTCAGCTTTGCAAGAAATTGTTGCCCGACATAGACCAGGGGAAAGAGTGAGTGTTATTTTTGAACGAAACGGCGTAGAGAAAAAAGTTTTTTTAACTTTGAAGAACAAAAATAATGAGGCAAGCGTTATCAAGGTAACAGAAAATTTTGAGGAGTTTGGAGCAGAAATTGGCGAAATTACACAGTCAGAGAAGAAAAAGCATGATTTGGAAGGCGGTGTAAAAATAGTCAAACTTGGTGAAGGCAAGTTAAAGAAAAGTAAAGTGATGGAAGGTTTTATCATCACACACATTGACAAGCTAAAAATTCAGAATCTGGCGGAGTTAAAATCTGCTTTGAGAATGAAAAAAGATAAGATTATTGTAGAAGGCATTGAGCCAAATGGCGATAAGGCTTTTTATGGAATAGGTTTTTGATTGGTTGATTAGTTGTTTGTTTTGAGTTTTAAAGGCATCATAATTTTTATGGTGCTTTTTTCTTTTTACTGATTATACGGCTTAAATTATAAAATACTTTCTCCTTTATTCACCGCCCAAAGTTAGAAAATCTAATATCTAATCGTGGACTGAAAGCTGATTTAAGTTTCCACTGTTTTAAAAGTGTCTATTTTTTTCAGCATCATCAACATGAAAAATAATATCGTGGAACAAGCAGAGTAAACAGGTTTTCTTCCTCTTGATTTTTTCAACACAATTTTTGTCTTTGCCTCCTCCAAAAATTGGAGAAGAATTGTTAAATTTGACGGTTCGCCGTTGCGATGACATCATAATGGATAAAAGGGAGCTTGATTTTGTTGTGATTAATCAAATTTAGCTTTCCCTTTTATCTTTGATGCTTTTTGTAACTATTTTATTTTCAAACTTATACAATTAAGACTGCTACTCAACTACTTAGTTATAAATTAATTGAAACGGCAAACTGTGCAAAATGCTAATAATCAATACTTTAATTAGTGTTTACAATATAAACTAATTTTGTATGGCGATTTTAGATGAAAAAATCTATGTTAATAGTTTTTTGATGTGTGGAAAAAAATTAGGTCAGCAACGTAAATTTTTTTCCAGGCAGTGCTTTTAACAAATTTTTGAACTCCATGTTTAAAAGAACGGCGGCAACCCTGCTCACGCCTAACTGCGATTGCCAGCCCAAGTCGTCCAAGTGCATTTCCTTGTTTTGAGAAAGCAAATCATACACAATTTGTTCTTCAGGTAGCAAATCAAAAGTGATTTTTTTCTTCAAAAGAGGCGATTCATACTGCCCCAATTTCCAGTTTAGAGACTCCGCAAAGTCTTGAACGGAAACAAAAATACTTGCTTTGTGCTTCTGAATGAGTTGGTTACAGCCTAATGAATATTTGTTATTGATATTACCTGCCACCGCAAAAACTTCGCGGTGGTAGTCATTGGCATTTTCGGCGGTGATGAGCGCGCCCCCTTTTTCGCCTGCTTCTACCACTATCACCGCATCACACAGCCCTGCGATGATTCGGTTGCGTCGTGGAAAAAGCCGTTGGTCTATTTCCGTTCCCAGCGTATGCTCAGAGAGCAATCCGCCCTGAATGAGCATTTGTTGGGCGGTATTCTTGTGTACGTCAGGGTAAATAATATCCAAGCCTGTGGAAATTACACCCAGTGTTTGCAAGCCATTTTTCAGTGCGGCGCGGTGAGCAGTAATATCTATTCCATAGGCTAATCCACTGACAATTAGTGGATTATATTTCTTAATTTCACTAATGATGTCCTCTGTGATGCCTCTCCCGTAGTCGGTTGCCTGTCGCGTACCTACGATACTGATGATTCTGGATTGGTTCAAATCTGCGTTTCCTTTGTAAAACAAAATAGACGGCGCATCTTCCAGTTGTTTGAGTCGTTGCGGATAATTATTGTCCAGGTAAGAAAAAATTTTAATGCCTTGATTTTCAGCTTTTTGTATTTCTATTTCAGCCCTACTGAGTGCCTGCCTGCCTTGGAGAACGATTTGCTCGGCAAGCACCTCGCCAATATTGGGGATTCGAAGCAGCTTGCTTTTATTTGCCTCAAACACCTTTTCGGCAGAACCGCAATAGCTGACAAGCTGTTTGGAAAGCATAGGACCAATGCCAGCAATGTAGGTAAGTGCCAGTTGATGGATATAGGACATAGCGGAGTTTGTTTGTCTTAATTACTTTTTTTTATTGTATGTAGTAGTTCCCACCGTTAAAGCGGTGGGGTTATGAAATTAAGTATCTGATTATTAGTTTATAATGCACTCTTGTATTGATTTTCATTAATTAACTGTTCTTTGGGATTAGTAGCTCCCCCCAGTTCCACTGCGGCGCAAGCGAGGGGTTATCTTTAACTACGCCTTTTAAGCCGCAATGGAATTGGCGTGGAACTACTCATCGAGTAAGGAACGATTTATTCTTGAATATCAATAAGGGAACTTGTTGATATAATTTATCTTAATTTTCTACAAAGCTGTTGCGCCCACAGTGGAACTGCTAATGGCACTGAGTAACAAGGTGATTATATTTGTTGAGCTACTTAACTTATCATTACTTTTTTAGTTTACCTTGAAGACATATCGAGTAATTTCCTCTGCATTTTTTAGGTCTTTTACCCTGATAATCAGTGTATAAGTATCTATGTTGCGGGTATCAGGCACGCGGAAGCGGTTAATGCTACGTGCGTCTGCGAAGTCAAAAGGCAGGGTAATATCTGCACCTTTGAGGTCGACTACCTGCGTTTCTTGTCCAGTAGGTCCCCAAAAAATCCTGATATATTCTAAGGCGCGGTCTTCTTCTACCTTGCCCTCTACCTGTAATACCTGCCCTCTACCTATCTGATTGAGGGCGGCTGTACCTCCTGCTAATCCGCTACTCCTTATGAGCCTGACTTCCTTATTATCTATGTAAGTGTTGGCAACAAAAACCACAGGAGGCTCGTCGCGAATAACGGTAATGAGAATTTGGAAAGGCTGAATTGAGTTGCCCGATAGGTCAGTGATGGTAACTACTAACTCGTAAATTGCGCCAGGAATAGCATTAGCTGGGAGTTGGAATAGATTGGGCGTGAGAGCCAACAAGGAATCTATGCGTACCCTTTTCGCACCACCAAGATTGCGTTGTAAAACTGTATTTCGCGCTTGGTTCACTTGATTAAACGTTACCGTCAATAGCCCCAGCCCAGTATCATCAGCCGCAGTTGCGTCCAAAATCTGAAATCTGCTTCCTTCTATTACCCCAACTTCTCGGCTGGGCGCAATTTGTGGAGTGGTACGCACCACCGCAAAAGTAGGTGCTTGGTCATCACAATTCACCACAAAGTTGAGGCGTTGTGCGGTACTGAGGTTGCCTTCTCCGTCTATGGCGGTAAGCGTTAGCTGCAAAGTGCGCCCATTGGCTATATTGCTCGGAATCCGAATGTCATTGTCAAATAGATTGGCGAGGCGAATCGTATCGCCAGTAACCACTCTTGCTGTATTGAGCAAGTTTACCGCAGGCGCAACTGTGATGTCAGTCAAGGAAGCCCTTACCTCACGCACGCGAATATTGTCCGTAACAAAGCCAGAAAACCTAATAACAGAGGAACGACAAGTGATAAACCTACCCTGCGCGTCTGTCTGCGGGATATTGCCCACGCCTGTATTGGTAACAAGGAGGCGGCTAATGATGGGCGCGCGATTGTCGCCAAGTAGCTCAAAAATAGTATCTTGGGGACGAGATTGGAGTTTGGAAAAATCTAATAAACGCACGTCTAAATCATAGATACCTGTTGCCGCATTTCTGGGAATGGGAATCCGAATGGTATCCTCGAAACGTCGCCCTCTGATGGAACGTTTGCTAAAATAACGCCAAGGATTTGCCGCAGGTGGCACTTGTCTATTGATATTGATGCTGACAGAGTCCAATCTGTCATTGTCGCGATAGGTCATAAAAAGCAAAATCGTATCCTGCACGTGGTAAGTGAGGCGAAAGTTACTGAAATCCTGAATCGTAGGTGCTATTTTATCTACAATCGGGATACAAGACCAAATTAGCACAAAGCATAGAAGCAAAAAATAAGTACGTTTCATATTGTGAGCCTTAAATCAAAAAAGTATGCTAATGTATTAAAAGTTTTTAACTATGCAAAATTCTATTTTCCTAATTTGAGAAATATTACCAAAAAACCAACCCATTGAATCAACTTGGGCAGAGAATGTTATCGAATAATTGATTGATAACCACAATTTTAATGCACTAATTTTTTTGCTACATGAACTTCATGTCCATACGATTTATGATTTTAAGTTTTCGTTAAGGTTTTATTCATTTTTCTTTTATTATCACTCTCATTAAAAATAATCATATTTGTTTGCCAAAATCATACAAAATCGTACATTTCAGACATCAAAACCGAACACTTTTATTGTTTTTATACAAAAAATGATATGTAAACCAATGATTTTCAGAGTTTTATAATTTAAGGCGTATCATTTGTAATTAAGTAACAATTAATTAATCCAATCTTTTTATCAAAATGGAACTAATCATTCGCAACCTGTCAAAAACCTACGCGAACGGCGTGCAGGCACTCAAAGATGTAAACCTGACTATTCAGCAGGGAATGTTTGGGCTTTTGGGTCCAAACGGCGCGGGCAAGTCCTCGCTTATGCGTACCATAGCTACCCTCCAAGAGGCTGATAATGGGGACATTAGGCTTGGCGATATAGATGTATTAAAGCAAAAACAAGACGTGCGGAAGGTGCTGGGCTACCTACCGCAGGAGTTTGGGGTTTATCCTAAAATCACCGCAGAAACCATGCTTGACCACATCGCGACACTGAAAGGCATCACTCACCCCAAAGAAAGAAAGGAAATAGTGGAAGGGCTACTCCAAAGGGTAAACCTATTTAGCGTCCGCAAGAAAAACTTGGGAACGTACTCTGGGGGTATGAAACAGCGTTTTGGCATTGCTCAGGCACTACTGGGTAATCCTAAACTGATTATCGTAGATGAACCTACCGCAGGGCTTGACCCCGCCGAGAGAAACCGATTTCATAACCTGCTCAGTGAGATTGGCGAAAATACGATTGTGATTCTTTCCACCCACATTGTAGATGACGTGAGCAATTTGTGCAAAGATATGGCGATTATTTGCTTGGGAGAGGTATTGGCGCAGGGCAATCCTGTCCAGATTGTAGAGGAAATGAAGGGGAAAGTTTGGAAAAAAATCATAGACAAAAAAGAGATTGATACTTATCGCCAAAATTGTAAGGTGATTTCTACCCACCTTTTTGCAGGAAAAACGCAAATTCACGTATTCAGTGACCAGCAGCCTGATACTTCTTTTGAGTCTGCGGAAACAGATTTAGAAGATGTCTATTTTTCTACTATTTCTCAAAAAGTGGATACAATTACGATTTAGGAGGGGCTGTTTCCCCCTTTGGAGGGGGTGAGGGGGAGGAAGCTGTTTATGTACCAGTATATAAAAACCTCCCCCCTGCCCCCTCCAAAGGGAGAGATAATAAAACAAAGCATTAAAAAAATGGAGGAAAATAAATGAGAACAAGAAGAAAAGATAAAAATAAAGGATAGAGCTGCTAACTTCTGTATTCTAAATTCTGTATTCTATCTCCTGTATTCTAACTTCTAACTCCTATATTCTAACTACTCAATTCTGAAAAAAACTATGTTTAAAGAAATATTTTTATTCGAACTCAAATATAGGCTCAAACGCCCCGCAACGTATCTGTACTTTCTGATTTTCTTTTTGCTGCCACTCTTGGCAGTTATGACAGAAAACGTGCGGATTGGAGCCACTTCCGAAAAGGTGTTCAAAAATGCACCTGTGGTCATTTATACGTACATGAGCATTTTAAGTGCTTTTGGCATACTGGTTAGCTCGGCAATCATGGGTGTGCCTGTGTTCCGCGACATAGAGTACAAGACCAATACCTTCTTTTTCTCCTTCCCGATTACGGAGAAAGGCTACTTGCTGGGCAGGTTTTTAGGCTCATTTTTGGTTTTGGCTTTCACCTTTACCAGTGTAGGTTTTGCGGTGATGGTTGGCTCGTGGCTCGCACCGCTTTTTGGAACGGTCAAGCCTGAGCAGTTTGGTGGATTTAATCTGATGCACTACTTAGCACCTTATTTTACAGTCTTGCTGCCCAATCTGCTACTGAGTGGCGCGATATTCTTTTCATTAGTAGCACTCACGCGCAATATTTTTGCGGCTTATGTGGGCAATGTCGTTTTGCTGGTGGGCTATATCCTCACAGGAACACTCCTTTCCAACTTGGACAACAGAGATTTGGCAAGTTTGCTTGATGCCTTTGGGATTCGTGCCATTGGCAATGTTACGCGCTATTGGTCTATCCCTGAGCAAAATACGCTGACTGTACCGCTAACGGGAATGTTTTTATACAATCGCCTACTTTGGATAGGGTTGAGCTTGGCTTTGCTTGCTTTTACGGTATTTCGTTTTGATTTTCAGAAATTTTTGGCTGTAAGTCAGTCCAAAACCAAGAAAGTAAAAGGTGAAACCAACGTCATTGCAAGGGATTTAGCAAGTTTCCCACAAGTAAATCGCGTATTTTCTTTGGGGTTAAATATCCGCCAAACCTTCAAATTGGCTTTTTTGGAGTTTAGCAATGCCATCAAAGATGTTTATTTTATTGCCATGATTTCCGCGGGACTTATTTTCCTATTTTTAGATGCGTGGTATGCCGATGAAATCTATGGAACAGCCTCTCTGCCTGTTACTTACCTGATGACAGAAATCAAAAATGGTAGTTTTTTTCTTTTGTCATTCATCATCATTATTTTTTATACAGGAGAAATGGTTTTTAGGGAAAGAATTTTGCGCTTTTCCAATATTTCAGATGCTTTTCCTGTTCCTAATTGGCTGTTGTACGCATCTAAGTTTGTAGCGATTGTCTATGTTTGTTTTTTGATTACCACCATTATTATGTTTGCGGGGATTACGATACAAACTCTCAAGGGCTATTTTAACTACGAATTTGATGTTTATTTCAAAGAACTGTATTTGCTCACCTTTCCTTTTTATGTTCAGTTAGCGGCTTTGTCGTTTTTTATCCAAATTTTAGTAAACAACAAATTTGCAGGTTACATCGCGATTGCTGCTTTTTGGGTAACGCAGGCAGGTTTTGGCTTGGCAGGCTACGATTTTAATATGTTTTTTTATGGCAGTACGCCTTCGTATCGCTACTCTGACATGAATGGATATGGGCATTTTGTTGCCCCACTTTTGTCTTTTAATTTATATTGGTTGTTGGCGGGCAGTATTCTGCTATTGGTGGGCAATTTATTTTGGAACAGAGGCATTGAGGAAGGTTTCAAGGAAAGATTGAAAATAGCGGGTCAGCGACTAAACACTTCTGTCAAAGTCAGTTTGGGCGTTTTAGTGCTTGCTTTTGCAGGTTTGGGCAGTTGGATTTATTACAATACTGACGTACTAAATCCTCATTATCATGTAGATACGGTGCTGGACGCGCAGGCAGAATTTGAGAAAAAATACAGCAAACTGGCGCGCACCCTCCAGCCCAAAATCGTCGATGTAAAGTTCTTTGCTGATGCTTTTCCCCAAGAACGCCGCTTGGTAATGAAAACGGTAGCGCGTATCACCAATAAATGGGACAAACCTATCGACACGCTTTATATGAGTTTTGGCAATAAACTGGAATATTTGAAAATAGACGGACAGGAATTACAGCCCATTTACAAAGACAATATTCTGTATCAAAACCAAAAAGGCGAAAAAGGTGGTTTTTGGTGGTACAAACTGCCCAAAACACTCCAACCACAGGATACAGTGAGCTTTGAGGTCAAGGAAGAAATTGCGCCCCAAGGTTTTGCTAATTCAGGTTTTGGCAGAGAGATACTTCACAATGGTACTTTTACCAGCCCCAGCGTCAGCTTTGGCTATCCTGCAAATGAAGTGGGCAGTGATAAGGAACGCAAAAAGAGAGGGTTAGCAGAAAAAAAATATGCTCAACCTCAGCAAAATGACAAGTGGGGCTTGGGCAATTTGCTTTTCAATGATGATGCCGATTACATCACTTATGAGGCGATTGTCAGCACCTCGCCTGACCAAACGGCAATTTCGCCTGGCTATTTGCTACGCACATGGGAAGAAAACGGCAGAAAATATTTTGCCTACAAAATGGACAGCGAAATGGATATGTTTTTCAATATCGTTTCGGCGCGCTATGCCATCACCAAAGATGTTTGGAAAGGCGACAAGGGGCAGGAAGTAAATATTGAGATTTTCCACCACCCCAAACACACCTACAATACGGACAGGTTCGTCAAATCCGTAAAGGCAAGCATGGATTATTTTAATAAAAATTTCACCCCTTACCAGTACAAGCAAATGCGTATTTTGGAATTTCCGCGATACGCCTCTTTTGCCCAGTCCTTCCCCAATACAGTCCCTTATTCCGAATCTTTTGGCTGGATTGGCGATTTTGGCGACCCCGACGATACCGATTATTGCTTTTACGTAACCGCACACGAGGTAGCGCATCAGTGGTGGGGGCATCAGGTTACGCCCTCGAACACCTGCGGCGCAAACCAACTTTCGGAGTCATTGGCAGAATATTCGGCATTGATGGTGTTGCAAAAGGAATACGGTAAAGAGTCCATGCAAAAATTCTTAAAATATTCCTTAGACCGCTATTTGGGTGGGCGCGCAGGCGAAAGCAAATTTGAAGAAACCCTGATGCAAAACGACAGCAGAGCTTATGTCTGGTATCAAAAAGGTTCTCTGGTCATGTATGCCTTGGCAGATTATATTGGCGAGGACAACCTAAACCGCGCCCTCAAATCCTTTTTGGACAGTGCCGCTTTCCGCCAAAAAGCACCCTTTGCGACCACCAGCGAGTTCCTGCCGTACCTCAAAGCCGCCACGCCTGATTCCCTCCAATATTTCTTAGAAGACGGCTGGGAAAAAATAGCCTTGTACGAAAACAGAATTACCAAAGCCAGCTATACCAAGCTGAAAGATGACCAATACAAGGTCAAACTCACTTTTAATAGCAAAAAAATCTATTACAACGGCGCAGGAGAGGAAACAAGCAAAGGAAAAGGGAAGGACTACATCGAGATTGGTATTTTTGCCGAAGATGGCAAAAATACACGCAAAATGACTGTAAAAACACCTCTCTACATCAAAAAACACTGGATTGGTGAAGGTAACGAACAAATCTTAGAGTTTACAGTCAAGGGCAAGCCCTCCAAAGCGGGCATTGACCCTTACAACAAGCTGATAGACCGCGTACCCAACGACAATGTGATAAGCGTAAGTGAAGAATAATTTTTATAGAACGCAGGCAGAATTTAAAACTTGCCTGCGTTCTGTACTTATCAGGCTCGTGCCAAGAGAAAAACTCACCAAACAAGCCCTCAACCTTAAAAAATCTTGTCAATTAATGAAATTGATAATTGAAATTATTTACTTTTGAACCTTGTATCAATACTTTTTAACCCCAAACCGCAAACATCAAACAAACAACAACAAAGCCCATGTGGAAAGCGATAGGCACATTTATAGTCAAAAAAAATGAAAATATAAACTTGATTATCAGGCGAATAGCCCAAGTTAATATTACCATTGCTGTCATTATGCTTATTTATCGCTATGGTTTTTTGCTTTCCGAGCAGGAGTACCGCGATATTTTTCGGGTCTTGGATTGGCAGTTTTTGGTCTATGTCATTACCTTTACCTTGCGCTGGTTTCTTTCCTATGACCGTATAGATTTCCTCAAAAACGAACGTTTCGAGCTAACCTTAGCTTCTTTAATTACGCTGTACGGCTTGATAAATTATGTGTTTGATTTTAGGGTGGTGCTATATTATTTTCAGTTATTTTCTATCCCCAATCCAGACATTGCCTACCAGCACTTTCTGAGTATTTTCTTTCTTATCATCATTATTTTGGTGGTTTCCAAAAGTGCCAATCGCGTATCCGAACTCAAATTTAAGCCTGCGTTTACCTTTGTGATGAGTTTTGTCATTCTGATTTTAGGGGGGGCAGGCTTGCTGATGTTGCCCGCCATGACCACAGGCGGCTCTATGCCTTTCATTGATGCGCTTTTTACCTCGGCGAGTGCCTCCTGCGTTACAGGGCTGATAGTGGTGGATACAGCTACTTATTTTACCTTCAAAGGCAAGATAGTCATTATGTTCCTTATACAGTTGGGCGGCTTGGGGATTGTGCTTTTTGCTACCTTTTTTTCCAGCTTTTTGTCCAGTGGCGTAAGTTTGAAACAGCAATCCATTATGCAAGATTTTTTGAGTAGCGAAAGCCTTGCCTCTGCCAAAGAACTATTACGTAAAGTAGTGTTTATCACTGTATTAGTAGAATTTATTGGGTTTTTACTTATCTTTTTTTCGTGGGACGAAGAACTCTGGGGCGCAGAACATCAGTTCAAAGGGCTGGGTGATAAGATTTTTCATTCCGCCTTTCATGCTATTTCAGCCTTTTGCAATGCAGGTTTTAGCACCTTTACTGATGGAATGTATAATATGGAAATGCAAACGCAACGTCTTTATTTAGTGCATTTTATCTTGGCATGGTTAGTCATTTTTGGTGGGCTGGGCTTCACTGTGATAGAAGATATTTTCCACCCAAAAAACATCAAAAAACGATTTCAGATGCCTTGGAAAAGAGTAACTCACAATACCAGCATCACCCTCAAATTCAGCTTTCTCCTCATCACCATTGGTACGGTGGCATTTATGGTTTTTGAGTTTTACCAACTTCGCGACCGAACCATCATAGAGGCATTCGTTACTGCTTTTTTCCAATCTGTCATCACGCGCACCGCAGGTTTTAATTCTATGGATTTTGGTACATTGCAAAACGCAACTATCGTTTTGTGCATATTTTTGATGTTTATTGGCGCAGGCTCAGGCTCTACGGCAGGCGGCATCAAAATCACCACTTTTGCCGTCATCTTGTACTCCTCCATTGCCAATATCCGAGGGCAAAAAGACATCAATATTTCCAAGCGAAACGTTCCCACCGATATAGTTAATCGCGCCTTTGCTATCCTCATGTTTGCGGTGAGCTACAATAGTTTAGCCGTTTTTTTGCTCTCTATCACTGAGGCAGAAAAAGACATTTTGAAAGTAGTTTTTGAGCAAATATCCGCCTTTGCGACCGTAGGACTCAGCATGGGCATC
>JAAFJS010000269.1 GCA_013298985.1 Cytophagales bacterium | reverse complement strand
CCGTCAATTCGGTCAAAGATTTGCACGTTATCGCGGGCAAAGCAAGTGAGGGAATGGAGATTTTGAGGACAAAATTATTGGAAATGTTTGCCTAATATAAAATTAAAGATGATGAAAATAGGATTAGATATTTCTAAAATAGCATTTTGGGATATAGATTTCGAACAATTAGATGAACAAAAAAATAGTACATTTATCATTCAAAGAATAATTGAGTATGGGCTTTTTGAGGAAATAATTTCTGTGATTCGTTTTTATGGAAAAAAGCGCGTAGCCAATGAGATTGTGTCAGCTAACTGGCTCAGTAATAAAACAATAGCTTTCTGTTGTGTGTTATTTCATTTAAAACCTGAGAATTTCAAATGTTATATAAAGAAACAGTCGAACCCCGAACTTTGGAATTATTAAAAGAAATAATGCAAATGCCTGATTTAAAAGAATTTGCACTACTTGGTGGAACAGCCCTTTCCTTGCATTGGGGACATCGAAAGTCAGAAGACCTTGATTTGTTTTCTAATGTTTTATTCAATGAAAATGTGATTTTAGAAGCATTAGAAGCTAATTTTAAAAACCTGATAATTAGTGTGCAAGAAAAACAAGCGATTCGTGTTTTTATAGAAAACGTAAAAGTAGAAATTATTGCACCCAAAAGACCCTACTTAAAACCTTTTGAGGAAATAGAGGAGATACGCTTTTTCAGCTTAGAAGATATAATGGCTTTCAAAATGAATGCAATTGAGCGCAGAGGCTCTAAAAAAGATTTTTATGACTTAGCAGAAGCACTCAATTTCTTTTCTTTAAAGCATCTCATCAGTTTTTATCAACGAAAATTTGAAACTGCAAACATAGCGCATTTGATAAAATCAATTATTTATTTTGGTGATGCAGAGAATGATGTTGAGCCTATTTTGTTAAACAATAAATCTTGGGAAAGTACCAAAAGAATAATTGTTAAAAATTTTGAAATTTATACCAAAGAAATCGTCTTTTAATTTTTCTAAAACCCATGAAAACATCTTACTTTAAAGTCAAATCTATCTCATTTTTTACCTTTTTCTTGTTGCATTTTTTGTTCTTATTGATTTTTTCATCTTTTGACTGTCTTGCTCAGTCCGAAAATCTCAAGCTATCCTTGAAAGAGGCAATAGAATATGGCTTAAAAAATAGGAAAGATATTCAAAATCAGCAAATTAACATTCAACTTGCTGAAAATGAAATAGATAAAGTCAGGTCGCGCAGCCTCCCCCAAGTTAGGGCAGATTTTGATTTTCGCTACAATACCAAACTTGCGGCAGGCTTTGCGGGCGTGGGGCTTTTTGGCAATGTTGAGCCTCAGATTTTACGTTTTGGCGCGCCCCACACCAATTCAGTAGGCTTAAACGCAACGTACGACCTTTTTAACCCTGCCACCCATTCCGACAAGGAAATCGCGCAGAAAAGTGTGGCTTTGGAGCAGCTTATGGTGGAAAAAAATGTGATTGATGTCAAGTTTGTTATCGCACAGGCATATTACACCGCACTTTTGAATGGAGAACGAGAAAAATTTTCTTCGAGCAATCTGGAACGCATCAGGGAATACTATAAAGATGGAAAGGCAAAATTAGAAAAGAAAACCATACTCCAATCGGACTTTGACCACATTAGGCTGGACTACGAAAACGCCAAAATTACCAATGAGGAAGACCTCAAAAACTCGCTACTGAGCCAAATGTACTTGGCAAATCAGTTGGGCGCAAACTTAAATGTAAATATCTCATTGTCAGAGAGTTTAGATGAGGTATTAAAAAGCCTCCCTGAAAGTATTATTGCCCAAAACGACCTCACTAAGCGCGTAGAAATTAGGCAGGAACAGCTACGCTTAGTGCAAAACCAGCTCAATATCAAAAAGCAAGACAAGCTGTGGATTCCTACTTTTTCTCTTTATGCCAACTGGTCTGCTTTGCAGTTAAGTAGTGATTTTCAGTTATTTAACGAAAAATGGTGGTTTCCATATCACTTTGTGGGATTCAGGGTCAGCATGAATCTGTTTGATGGATTGCTCAGAAACAAGACTAAAAATGAGCTTAGATGGAGGGTAACACAAAACGAAAATACGCTTGCCAAGCTACAATCTGACCTGACTTACGAAGTATTAAGCACTAAAATTCAGCTTCAAAATGCGTTTGGCAGGTTAAAAACAGCAAAAAGTAACTATGCACTGGCAGAAGACATTATCAAAACTGACAAATCGCTTTTCCAAGAAGGTAAAATCAATTTTTCAGAATTCAAAAATGCAGAATATTCGCTTTCTACTGCCCAAAATAATTTACTGACTTTTTATTACAATTTTTTGGTTGCCAAACTAAACTACCAAAAAGCAATCGGAGAGCTATAAAAAATAAACTGTAACCAAAAATGTTCCTACCAATACGATAGCACCAATCAGCAGTAATTCAAGCCAGTTTACGCTGGTCATTTCATATATTTTTTTGCCAGTTTGGTCTGCGGCGAAAGACTCATTGCGTAAATTTACGAGGTCTGCAAACTCTATGGGGTTAATTTCCCTGTTTAGCATATACTTTATCATCTTGCTTTTCATACTCGTTGCTATTTTTAGTTTGACAATTTATTTTGATGCACTGTCTTTAAACACTTATTTGTATGGTGAACGTAAAATAGTTAGTTTTAGTATTATTCTAATAATAAATTGTTTTTTTCTAAGAAAATAGCGTGTAATAAAAATAAGCTAAAAAATGAATTTTTAAAAAGGGAAAAGTGCTAATCTATTGTTTACGAATATTTTAAGAATAAATCAAAATTTCCAAAATAAGATATAAAAAAGACAAAGTTGCATTAAAATAAGTTATAGTTTTTATTTTGGAAGGATGAGTTGCCTTTTCTAACGATAATAATTTTGTAATTGCTTTTATTGGTGAAAAAGAAAATTTTTTCCTAACTTTATACAAAGATTTACGTTACCCAATAGAGCATAATTTATGAATAAACATGAAAAAAAAGCACCTATTTTTATCTTTTCTCCTCTTATTCATTCTTTTCTTTGGGATTCAAAGTAAAGCCCAATCGCAAGAAAACTTCACCTATGCAAACAATGACTTTGCAATAAATTTTTATAATGAACTGAGAACGCAAAAAGAAGACAGTGAGAACCTGATTTTTTCACCACTAAGCCTGTCAAGTGCTTTGTTGCTGGCGTATATGGGCGCGAAAAGCACGACAGCCACCCAGTTTGAAAAACTGCTCCGTTTTAAAAATACAACAGCTTTTCATCAAAAATATGCTACTTTTCTCCATGACTTGGAGATAGATAATGGGGCAACCAGCTTGAAAATAGCTAATGCAGTATGGCTTCAAAAAGATTTTCCACTTATTGATGCGTACCATAATATGCTCGAAAATAGCTACAAAAATAAAGTTCAAATGGTTGATTTTGAGAATGATGCGGCAAGTGCAGAGAAAGCCATTAATACTTGGGTAAGCCAACAAACCAAAGGCAAAATCACTCAAATTGTTCCTTCGGGTAAATTAGACGCACTTACCAGATTGATACTAACCAATGCCCTCTATTTCAACGCAAATTGGATTAACAAATTTGAAGAAGCATTGACCAAAGATGATATATTTTTTACACCCAAAAAAGAAGTAAAAACACCATTTATGTACGTAAAAGGTGATTTTTTTTACAAAGAAATGGATTCTTTTGTATCTATTATATTGCTTTTCAAAGATATGCAATATATGACGATTGTGATGCCAAAGGCACAATACACACTCCAAGACGTAGAAAAGCAAATCACCACTCAATCCTATTCATCTACATTTTTACAAAAAACAGATGACTTATTAGCAGAAAAATTATCTTTCAAATCTACCACAATCACGATATACTTGCCGCGTTTTAAGATGTCAAAAAACATGGATATGAAAGATATTTTGGTGAAAATGGGCTTAAAACACGCGTTTGATGTGGAAAGTCTGGCTGACTTTTCGGGTATTACGGGCGACAAATCTATCAAAATTGATGACATAGTACAGAATACTTATTTGGAAGTAAATGAAAATGGCGTAGAAGCGGCGGCAGCAACAGCCATATTTTTCAAAGGTAGAGGTTTGTCAAAAGAAAATATCTTGAAAATCAATAGACCTTTTATGTTTTTTATTTGTGATGGCAATACAGGCTCTATTTTGTTCCAAGGACGTTTTGTAAATCCAGAAGAAAATTAACTGGCAAAAGATACAGGCGAAAAAAGTTTGAAAAAACAAAAAATAGTTCAACATTTGGGCAAAAAACGAAAAACATGGAAAATTGGTTTATTGATGTAGCTCATTCTGCGATTGAGTTTAAGGTCAAGTATTTGGTCATCTCGACGGTCAAAGGATTTTTTACTAAATTTGATGCGCGATTAGAAACTGAAAATGAGGACTTTACTGATGCGAGAGTTCATTTTTCTGCCCAAATAGACAGCATCAGTACCCACAATGAAGAACGCGATGAACACCTGAAATCAGAAGATTTTTTCTCTGCCGCCTTGTTCCCACATCTTTTTTTTCGTTCTACTTCTTTTATCAAGGTAAGTGGCTCTCAGTATAAACTCATTGGCGATATGACAATTCGCAACTATGTGAAAACCATAGAATTAGACGTAGATTATGGAGGAAAAATTACTGATGCTACTGGAAAAACACGCGCAGGCTTTGAGGTCATTGGCAAGATTAGCCGCAAGGAATACGGCTTGCTTTGGGACGCAGTAACCGAAACGGGCGGCATTATGGTCGGCGATGAAATCAGGCTTGACCTTAGCCTCCAAATGGTCAAGCAATCTTAGCATACCATCTCAAACAACAAATAACTGTCGCGATATTCTTTCCAATACCTTGAAGGGGTCAAGCGCAAAGGAGTAAAAGATATTCACCATAAACCCCATATAGTCTTGATTTCCATAGCGAAAGGCAGCATTGCGATAGCTATAGTTTGAGTAGAGTTTTCGCCAGCGATTGATTTGGGTCAATAGGGGTTGCTTTCTGACATTTTGCTGGAAAGTATGATAAGAAATTTCTGCTTCACCTTTCCTTCTCAGCCTCATGCACTCACCAATCCATTCATCATAATTCAAGGATTTGATGTAGTTTTTGGTGGTAATGGAGTCCTGATGAATCCTGTATTTCATCAATATCTGAAATTTCTGCTTCACCTTTCCTTCTCAGCCTCATGCACTCACCAATCCATTCATCATAATTCAAGGATTTGATGTAGTTTTTGGTAGTAATAGAATCCTGATGAATCCTATATTTCATCAATATCTCCTGCATACAAACAATAATGGCACCTTGCTCTATCAGCCTGTTCCACAGCTCAATATCCTCGCTGGGCGAGATGGATTTGTAGCCGCCTAAGCGCAAAATGATTTCCTTACGCATCATAACGGCAGGCTGCAATACGTGTACTATTTTGTTGCTCTGAAGATACCTTTTATTATCTTCTTCGCTATTGAGGTCTGTAGGGTGAATCAGTTTGCCTATCACCTTACCTTTGCGGTTAATATAGTAAGCCCAGCAACTCAACACATCTACTGCTGGATTTGCCTCCAAATAATGTAGTTGTTTTTCCAATCTGTCGGGCAACATGATGTCATCTGCGTCTATGCGCGCTATCCACTTGCCTTTTGCAGTTTCCATTGCTCGATTGAGAGAGCTGCCTACGCCTATATTTTCATGGCTATAAACCTTGATACGTACATCTTTGGCGCGATATTGCTCCATGATAGCTAAGGAGTTATCCGTAGAGCCATCATTGATAATAATAAATTCAAAATCTTCAAAGGTTTGAGCCAACACACTTTCTATTGCTTCGGCAATATATTTTTCAGCATTATAGGCTGGCATGACAACGGATACTAACATTCTAAATAGATAAACAAAACGATTTTATGCTTTTTTTAATTGATTTATTACCCTGCTTATTCTTGATGGCTCAAGTAACAAAGAACACAATAAATGAATGCCAAAACTTAGGTATTTTTTATCCCCATAAAAAAATGTGGCATTTCTATACATATAATTTGCATATAGCTTACGCAATCTATGGATTCTCTGCACAAAAGGCTTTTGTTGGATACTTTGTTGGAAACTTTCATAAGATATTTCGGGCTTGCCTTGCCGCCTCAGTAGCATACAGCTTACAATCCAGTCATAATGGTTCAAAGATTTGATGTAGTGTGCCGTAGTAACAGACCCCTTATGTATGCGGTATTTCATTAGTATTTGAGGCATACAAACCATCACCACTTTTCTTTCTAACAGCCTGTTCCATAGCTCTATGTCCTGCCCTGGCACGATTGGCTTGTAGCCACCTGCCTCCAATACAGCTTCTTTTCGCATCATTACGCCAGGGTGTAACAAGTGAATAGCCTTATTATCAGCAAGATACCGCTTACAATCTTCCTCATTATTCAAGTCTTTGGGGAAAACAAGTTTGCCAATCTGCCTGCCCTGTGAGTTAATATAATAATTCCAACAACTCACCAAGCTAACCTCTGGGTGTGCCTGTAAATAACTTAACTGCTCCTTCAATCGATTCGGTAACATGATGTCATCTGCGTCCATACGTGCTATCCACTCACCTTTTGCCATTTTCATGGCTCGATTCAGCGAATTGCCCAAGCCTATATTTTCATGGCTATCAATCAGAATACGGCTGTCTTTGGCTTGGTAACTTTGGGCAATCGCCAATGTACCGTCCGTAGAGCCATCATCAACAATGATAAACTCAAAGGCAACAAAAGTTTGTGCCAAAACGCTTTCTATTGCTTCTCCAATGTATTTTTCGGCATTATAAGCCGACATAACCACAGATACTAACACGTTATAGTTGGGTAAAATTACAATCAAATGAATTTGCAATGTTGAAAAAATATTTCACAAATGCAATTAAAAGCAGTTTATGCAATAAGAATACCAAAATTTAACTTTTGGGTTTTGTAGTAATTTCTGGCTTTTCATTTTGTTTTTTCAAAAACTGCGATTCTTCTATGGATTGTTTCAATGTAATAAAATCTGTCAAAATGTAAAGAATTGTCATAAATGAAATTAAGTCTTCGAGCATGACTAAGCTCTTGGCAGGTACTGTTTTAGGGATAATTTCGCCATAGCCAAAGTTGGTATAGTTCAACACACTAAAATAAAAACACTCAAAAATTACTTGTCCTGAAGTAAATGTAGGCTGGAATCCTTCAAAACTCTTGATATTAACATGATAAATACACCAATAATCAACAGCAAAAGAACTGATAATGAAAAAGATATTGATAGTGGTAATCAATAAAAACTTGTGATAGAGTACGTTATGCTCTATTACCTGCATTACTATCCAGTAAGATTGATACGCAAAGAAAGCAATCTTGAGCAAGGAAACCACAGGAATCAAAATTTCGGCATAAATGCTATGCGGAAAAAAGTATTCGTCTAAAAAGACAATAAACCAACCCAGAAAAATTATACCAATACTTTTGAAAAATAATTCTTTGATTTTCAT
>JAAFJS010000268.1 GCA_013298985.1 Cytophagales bacterium | reverse complement strand
GCCTATGAGCTTGCCTGCATCAACGGTGTAGTTGTTGCCCACTTTCTTGACGATGCCCTCAATCGTATGCTTTTCAGTGAACTTCAGTTCGGGTTTGTCGTCCCAAAGCCCTATTTGGTCTAAGCTAAAGCTATCTAAAGAAACTACTTTCAGCCCGTCTATTTCCCCTTCCAAACTTTTCTTGATAGCCTCTTCGCGCTCTTTGGTTTCTTCTGCTATCTTTGTTGCCGATTTTGTAGATACTTTTGCTTTTTCTTTTTCTCTGACTGTTTCCTCGAAAGGTAAAGTACCATTTTTGAAACGGTCTTCCTCTATAAAGTCGTGCCAGCGAATAGTATAATCTGTATAATTTCCTCTATTATACCCTTTTGCAATGGTTTGGCGGACAAGTGTTACTTTTTCACCATCAATATCAATAGTCATGTTTTGGGTAGTATTATTTTCCGTATGTGGCACTGCAGGGAGGGTAACTTTGGTTACTTTACGCGCCAGAGGAGCTACATTCATTTTCACTGCATAAGCAGTGGTGGCTTGCACTTCTGGTGGTATTTGTCCGTAAATTGTACTGCGGTGGTAAGGAAAGATATAGTAGGTAGTTTTCGCTTGCATAAATTTTAGCCCATACGTGAGTTCCTGAGAGAGTAACAGATTATCATGGGAAGTAACCATTCTATGAGGAATGAACAACAGCTCGAAAGTGATGTTTTTTGCTAATAGAGGTACAAAAAAATCGGATAGGAGTTCATAATCACCCCCTCCCATTCTTGCATCTAAATCATTAAGTATTATTTCTTCCAAAGAATAATATATAGTGCCGTTTTGCCCCGTTCTTCTACCTTTAAAAAAACGATTGCTTCGGTTTTGATAGAAATAATCCTTTATACTTGTTATTTCTGTGGCATTTTGTTTTCTGTATTGTTTCAAATAGTATTCGGTACTGTTGGAAGTAAAATCCATATCTACCATAAAGTCTAAGATTCTTTTTTCATCATAATCTGTAAATCCTTTGGCATCATCAGGTCTTTTTTTTGCGTTTGCTTTGGAGGCAAAAAGCCTTTTTCTGGTATCTTCGTCATCACTGTATGCGGCTTGGAACTTGACCAAAGGCAAGCTACGGTAGCGGAAAGTCCATCGCGCACCTTCTGTTTTTTCCCTGTCCTTGTCCGATAGTGTATAGGTAATGTCGTCCTCTGCCTTGTCGCTTTCTTTGAGTTTGGGCGAATTGTTGATAGCCAAGTAGTTTACCACGCAGTTTTTCATCACACGAATATCCAAATTCTGTGAAACGATAGGATATTCGTCTTGGAGAACGTAAAAAATAGGAGAAAAATAATGCGTACCCACGCCACCTTTGCGCGTGATGGCATTGTTTACGCTATAAAAATAATCAATCACATCACCCACTTCTAAGTCTGAAACGGCTACTTTTTTAATGGTTGTTTTTCCATATTTAGACTTAATTTCGTTGGCAACTGCCTCATCAATAGGCACATTGATTACCTTGCCGTCTGCCTTGATAACGCGAATACCCAGCACCACGCCCGATTCTTCTTTCCAGTAGGTGCTGTTGTCTTCATCAAAAAAGGAAAATTCAGAATATTCGCTTAGTGCCGCTTTGTCCAGTATTTTGATGCGTTTGCGGAAAGTCAGTTTCTCATAAATCTGCCCTGCGGTAGAAAAGAAAAAGTAAGACCCTCCTTTTTTGACTTGGTTGTATTCATATTGATAAGACTTCGCCAAAATTACTGCCGACTCGTTTTTCCACTTTTCGGGAACTTCGGTAGCCTTAAAAGCGGGGTCAGTCCAGTTCCAAATCTCTTGGCGCAGAGCTTCCTCAGCTTCTTTTTTTTGTTTTTCTGCTTTCTTTTGCCCAAAAGAAAGGATACAAATGTTTAATAATAAAATAGTGAAGATGAATAGTTTTTTCATTGATTTTGAATTTTATTTACAAATTGATAATTGTTGTTAGAGAACTGATGACTAAATAATTGCCAGCTAACTTATTTTGTTTTTTCCAAAATCACCCTGTCATTATAAAGTTTTTTCAGGTCATCAATCGCCTTGTTCCATGCCTCAAAATCCTGTTTTTTAATGATACCTTCGGGGATACTAATTTCTTTGGTATAGAAAATTTCTCCATTTTTTTGTTCAAAATTTACTTTGATGGTAAAGTTTGGGTTATTGATATTCAGTGTATTAGGCACATATTTGACCTTGTAGCCCTGTGGTACTTTGAGTTTGACCTTCGTTTTGTTCAGGATTTTGCTACTCAGTACATAATCAAAATGACGGTCTTTTTCCATTTTGTAATCAGCAAATTCCTTGTTCCAATCCAAATCTACATAAGTTTCATTGTCAAAAATAGAAACTTGGTTTGCCAGTTCCAGTTCGGATTTGACGATAAGAGGCTTATCTCTATCATCTAAGTTAAGTGTTTCTAACTTTTTGATAGTCATGTTTTTATCTTTTCCTGCCACTGCATTGAGTAGGTCTTGGCGCGAGGTTTTTTCTGTATGATGTACGTAATAAAGCAAGTTGCCTTTTTTCTCCCCATTATAGATAGCCTGTGAATTTCCTATCAATTTTTCGCCCTCTACCTGAAAATTTTGCTCTGTTTCCACCAAATTGCGTTCTTGCTTGAGGGTAGGTACATTAGAAAGTATGTATTTATCCCCATTTTCAATCATTACAGGTCTGCCTTGAATCCTCTCTGCGTAGTCGTCCAGGGGGCAGTATCTTTCTGTTGGGTCTAAGAAATATTGCTTTCCGCCCAGTAACAGCGTGCAAATCATGTGGTTATCTACCGCCAAAGAAGGAATAGAGTAGTCATAAGCGATTCGGCTTGTGCCTATCCAAGTCAGTCGCGCATCATAGCCCGCGACCTTGAGCATATTTTTGACCAAGTTTGCCATGCCTTTGCAGTCGCCATACTTATTTTTATAGACCAAATCAGCTTTGGCAGGGCGAAAACCAGCCAATCCGTCCTCAAAAGCAATGTAACGGATATTGTCTTGTACCCAATAATAAATCGCTTTCACCTTTTCAGCGTCCGAAGTTTTGCCCGCCACCAGTTTATCTACCAAAGGTTTTAGCTCGCTTGTATTTCCTGCTACGTCTTTAGTAAGGCTTGAATACCAGCGATATAGCTCGTCGGTATTGCTTATTAGCGTCGTCTTGCTTCCGTCTTGGGTATAGCTTTTGGTCAGGGTCAAAATGTGCGGATAAACGTGCGAACCGCCTTTGATATTTCCCTCGCCTGATGGCATCAAGTCCGTCATGGTGTATTCGTAAATCGTCATTTTCTCACGTTCATTTCTGCTTTTACTTTTCTGAATTTTAAAACCTTCAAAATTAAGTTCTTTTAATTCAACTTCCACAAAATCAGGGATTTGAAAAACAATTTTTTTGTTAATAACAGGATAACCGTCCGTAAAATAAACGCTGGTAAAATATTTGACATCTGAAGTTCGCTTGGTATAAGTAAACTCAGCCACATTACCTATCATGCTCAGGTTAAAGCTGTAAACGCATATCATCGCATCTGAATAAAAAATGCCTTCGGACTCGTAGTTAGCACAAACGCCAGCAATTTCGGCAGGCTTTTTCATATCGTTTTGCTTATGCTCTGCACTGATGATTGCCGAATTACCGTCATAAAATATAGCGCGCTTGATTTTCTGATTGAGCTGGAGAGAAAGCATTTTTTCCTCATTGCGCTCTTCTACAATGAGTTGCTTTTGTTTTTTGTCCCAAAGCCAAGTATATGTTTGGCTTACATCTTTGAGGGCGACTTCTTCTTTTGGGTATTTTTGCTTGTAGGTTTGTGCTTCATTTTGGGCAATCGCTTGCGAAGCAACAAAAAATAGGACAAGCAAGAACGCTTGTCCAACTAAATATTTAGGTTTTGACATCTTTTGAGTAATTATGTTTTTGGAAAAAATATTTGTTGCAATAAAAAATTTTAAACCATACAAAAGTAATTGTTAAAAAACAAAAGGAGAATATAAGTTTAGTAAATTTTTTAAAATGAATGAGTTATCTCAAAAAAGTGAAACTTTTTATACTAATCTTCCTAATTTGGAATGAGGAGGTAAAAAAACACACTTTGATTCTCAAAAATTTACTTCCAATCTTCCACTGGAAAGCGATTGACATAGACTACTGTATTAGGCTCGCAGGGGTGGCTGTCAAATTTATCGCCGTAACCAACCATCAAGTTTCTACCGTTTGGCATTTCTCTCGTATCAATGCTAATGCGTTTTGTCGAAACTGCCGCCACCGCAAAATAGCCCAAAGCCACCTCTGTAGGGCTATTAGCATCATAGACATTCCCCACAATCGTAGAGGGAATGGGGTCAAAAATGCTGCCTGTCCGCAGGGTTTGGTCGGTGTAGTTTTTCCAGTATTGATAAATTTCGCGGCTAATTGCTTGTTGCTGAATTTCTACATAGTTTGTTCCCAGTAAATAAACAGGCGAAAAATGTACGAATTGCCTCCGAATAGCATTTCCGTTAATGCCAGCGTCAGAGCTAATCAAAATGTCTTTTTCAATCTCTTGACACCAATACAAATCGCGACAGGTGGGTGGGCTGAATGGAGAACATGAATATAGCTGTGTTTGCTTAAAGGCGTAGGTGAATGATGCCCATCGATAATAATTAGTCGTTTCTACGGGGTCTTTGGTATCTATATAAATTTTGTAGCCAAATAATTTAGAGCCATTAAAAGACTTGGTAGTACCATCATATTCCACATAAGTATTTTCTATGGGTGGCGCAGCTTGCATGGTTTGAGGCTGGGAAACAAACTTTTTACCATTAGGAAGTTCTATGTTTAGCGTGTAAGCTCTGCCTGTAATTCCCACAAATTGGAGGTTGGTGCTTTGGTAGTTTCCTTTGAGATTGGGCAGTTCGGCAAAGTCTGTAAAATTGCCTTTATCATCAGAGATTTTGACCTTTGCACCACTAATATAAGGGGTATTTCTTAGTGCATCAATATCTTGTGAATACGAAAGTTTGATAATACAGGGTTTAGCCTGATTGGTAAAAGTACCTTCTACCACTAATCTTTGAGTACCTGAACGCAAATCAAGTTTTACTTTCTCTACACAAGTAGATAAAAATAGTATTGTAAAAAGAAGAATAAGTGTAAGTTTTTTCATAAAAATACAATCATAATACGTAAAAATGTAAGTAATTTTTTTCAACTGCCCGCAAAGTTGGGGTCAGAAATTAAAGTTCCAAGTAACCGAAGGGATAATTGTCCCAAAAACGGATAACCTATACGCCTGTGCTACCGCCCCCGCCTGAGCAAAGAAAATAGAATATGGATTTCTGCGGCCATACATATTGTAAAACCCTACATTCCAGACATGGTAACGCTTCTGCTCGCGCGAACGGCGCGTATCTTTGGAAAAGGAGATATCCAAACGGTGATAATCGGGGATTCTATCTCGGTTTCGAGCCGAAAAATCTACTACTAATGAGTTTTCTAAGCGGTACTGTCCGTCTGGGTAGGTAGCGGGTCGCCCTGTGCTGTACGTAAAGTTGGCAGTAAAAGTCCAGCCCTGCCCCAAAGGTACGATGGCGTTGATGTTGATATTGTGCGGTCTATCAAAATTAGAGGGAAAATACTCGCCATTGTTGATTTGCTCTTGTGCAAAATTAGTTTGTACTGAAACCAGCGAACGCGAATACGTGTAGGAAACTTGGCCATAGATTTTACCTTTGTTTTTCTTCAAACTCATTTCTACACCATAAGCCTTGCCCTTGGCGCGCAAGAGGTCTGTTTCGATAGTAGGGTTAAGTAGCAAATTTGCATTATTCTTATATTCTACCAAGTTAGTCAGGTCTTTGTAGTAGCCTTCGAGTGCGGCTTCGTACATATTGTCTTTGAGATTTCTGTAAAAACCAATAGAGTATTGATCGGCTATTTGCGGCGGGATAAAGGGGTCGCTAACTTTCCAAAAATCTACAGGGGTGATGGCAGTAGTATTCGAAATTAGGTGCAAATATTGGCGCGAACGATTGTAACTGATTTTGATAGCATTGAAATCGTCTATGCCCACGCGTAGCACTAATCTTGGCTCAAAACCGCCGTAACTGGCTATATTTTGCCCTTGCCCATAGCTAACGGAGTCGGTAATAGTGAGGGGGCTGCGCGGGAAGCCTTCCTGATAAGTAAAAATTTTCTTTGCACCCACTTGGTTAAAATGCGAATAACGCAAGCCCGCCTGCAAACTTAGCCAGTCAGCAATTTGCCAGTTGGTATTGAAATAAGCGGCAAATTCTTGGGCATTTTCACTTTGCAAGGCAAGCGGATTGATGCTACTTTCGCCTCCTTTGGGCTTGCGACTGGCAGGCAATAAATGGTACGAAATCGCGTTTGCCCCAAAGTCTAAGGTAAAGTTTTGGGAAGGAAGGTAAGAAAAATCGGCTTTGAGTTCCTTGTGCTGAATGGAGGAGGACGTTACAAACTCCAAAGAAGGTTTAAGTCCTTCTATATTAAATTGATAACCACTGTAAATGGCTGAAATATTGAAAGAAAACTGCTTGCTAACGGCAGAACTCCATTTCAGGGTCGCGATGTTATTGTTCCAACGGTACAGCGTATCTTCTGGAAATTTGAAGTTGTCAGCACTGCGGTAGGCAAAAAGAGAAATCCTATTTTTTTCGTTGATTTTATAATTTAGTTTAATGCTTGCATCATAAAAAAAGGCTTTATTTTGGCTAAAATTGCCTGGAAATAAGCCAATTATCCAGTTTGGGTAGGCTATCCTGCCCCCCACTACCATAGTTAATTTTTTGGCAATCTGCCCATCTACAAAAAAGCGCAAACTCATCGGACTCACGCCACCAGTATATTTGATGCGTTCCTCATTGCCGTTTTTGCTTTTCATGTCCAGCAGTGCCGCCACCCTGCCACCATATTGTGGCGAAATATGTCCTTTGTAAAGATTGACTTCCTGTACTGCGTCAGGGCTTACGTTGGAGAAAAAACCGAGCAAATGCGAGGTATTAAAAATCGGCGCGCCGTCAATCAGTACCAAGTTTTGGTCAGCCCGCCCACCACGCACGTTAAAGCCGCCTGCACCTTCGCCTACGGTATTTACGCCTGGCTGCAAGATAAGCGTTTTGATGATGTCAGGCTCACCAAAAACAATAGGGGTTTTCTGCAACTGCACCATATCTAATTGAATATTACCCACTTGCGTTTCTTTTACATTGTGGTCAGCCGTTTTACCTGTAACTATCACTTCTTCTAACTGCTTAATTTCTGCATTGAGTTCCACGTCTAAGCGCATTTTGGCTTTGACCTCAATGTTTCTGACCCTGACCCTGTAGCCCACACTCGACACAAAAACATCATGCCTTCCCTGCGGAACTTTGATGGAAAAATAGCCCGTAGAATCCGAGAAAGCACCAATCCCCAGACTTTTGATGGAAATATTAGCCCCTGCGATGGGCTTTTGAGTGTCCTCGTCGGTAATGTAGCCTTCTACCTGATACCAAGCAGGAGGCGTAAAGGAAACCAAGAAAAAAAGACTAAT
>JAAFJS010000266.1 GCA_013298985.1 Cytophagales bacterium | reverse complement strand
ACGCTGGACTTTGAAAGGAGGACAACAAATACTGAATCTGAGAACTAAACAACTGAGCAAGCAATGGAGCAATGTTACCAATTTGGTTAGAAGGGCTGCTTAGTAGGAGGTACTGCAAACTTTCGTACACCCTGCGATTCTTGAATAGAAACTCCATAAATCTTACAATAAGTGCTTGAAAATAAAACACTTAATTGATTAAACTTCGTGGTACTCAAACTGGTTGAAGCACGAAGTTCTTTGTCCGTCTTAATTTTAGAAAAGGATAAACCCATAAAAATATTTTTTTCAAATGTAAATACTAATTACTTGATAATCAAATGCTTTTATATAACTTGCTGATTATCAAATATAAATAAGTCTAATATAGAACGGATAACGGAAAAAGTAGTGGATAGTAATTACGAGCAAATACATCATTTCATCAGTGAGAGTGAGTCGCCTTGGATAAGGTCATGGCGGGCTTGGTATCATCATATAGCCTTGACTTTGATGGCTTTACATTTTATGTTGGAGCTTCAAGCAGAAGTAAAAGAGGAAATGCCTCTACTTTCTATCTCAGATATCAAGTTCATTTTTGCTCAAAAATTAGCCAGTAAAATTAGCACAGAGCAAGGATTAGAAAAAGCCATAAAACTCAGGCACAAACAAAGGAAAGCAGACATAGAAAGATATAGAAAAACTCCAAAATGATAGTAAATCAGTGATTTACAATTATTTGAAATCAAAATGAAAACTCAATAAGTAAAAATACAGACCGCCAAAGTAGAACTTATTATTCATAAAAAAATGAGAAAGAAAAATGCAATGCTCATCATAGATGCTCAATACGATTTTTGTAATCCTAATGGCGCGCTGTACGTAAACGGGGCGGCAGATGACATGAAAAAGTTGAGCAATTTCATCAATCGCCATCAAAACGAGATAGACCACATTTGCGTTACGCTGGACTCTCACCCTGTAAACGACATTTCGCATCCGTCGTTTTGGCAAGACAAAGCGGGGAATTTTCCGCCACCTTTCACGCAAATCACGCTGGCTGAGGTCAATGCAGGAAAATGGACTCCCAGATTTTATTCGCAAGAGGCAATCAAATACCTCACAGAATTAGAAGCGCAGGGGCAGTTTCCACATTTTATCTGGACAGAACACTGCTTGATAGGCTCAAAAGGTGCTTCTTTGGACGATACCCTGCTCGAAGCACTGCGAAGCTGGACGCGTAGCGGCAAGTGGTATCAGGCAGTTACCAAAGGCACAAACCCGCTTACGGAGCATTTTGGGATATTCATGGCGCAGATTCCACTGCCTAATCACCCTGAAACTCAACTGAATCAAACACTGCTGGATAGTTTGGACGAGTATGAAAACGTATATCTGGCAGGCGAAGCCAAATCGCACTGCGTAGCCACAAGCCTGCGCCAAGCGATGGAATATGCCCCCAACTTAGCCAGCAAAATGATAGTTTTAGCAGATTGTATGTCCGACGTTACGGGCATGGCACACTTGGGCGAGCCTATTTACGCGGAGGCAGCGCGACGCGGGATTCGCTTTGCAAATAGTACGGAAGTGATATTGTAAAAAAAATATTGTTGAAAGAAGATTATTATTGTGGTATTTTGGCTCAAATCAAGCCCAACCCCTTGGCAATGTCGTGGGTGAGCTTGGTAAGGGGGCGTTTTAGGAAAAGTCGTCTTCGGAGAGGTAATTCGCTGTAAACAAGCGGAGTACATCTTCGTGATTGCGGAAAAGCGTCCCTTCGTAGGTCTGGAAAAGTTCGTCGATGTAGGAGTCGTTGTATGTGATAGATTTTTGGATAAGGTCGAGGGCAATGTCAGTGTGGTTTTGGTAAAGTTCACGCGTTTTGTAGTTAATTTGATTTGAATTGCGTCTTTTTCATAGTAAAAATTGCAATTTTTTACCCTGACTTTAAAATGGATTTTATTAAAGTCAAAATTTTTATTGTCATACGGATTTAATGCTATTTCTTGTTCTCTTTTTAACCAATTACAAACTTTACAACAGTTCTCGTTTTATCAACATTATGTATAAAGTTTCTATTACTCTAAGGGCATACTGTTAAGTTTAAGTTTTGAACTAAAACCCTCACAAAATAATTAATTCTATTGTTTTTTAAATCCATCATAAAAAACTTATCACCCTCATTGAGATAGTTGTAATAAGTTTCAAACCCTTGAAAATCAGCTTTCTACAAAGCTGTTGCGCCCACAGTGGAACTGCTAATGGCACTAAACAACAGAACTCTTATTTTTGTTGATATACTTAACGGTAAGACTAAATAAGAAAAAAATTAATTTTTCGGACATCCTCTTATCATTTCTCAGAAACTGTCATCATAAATAGTCGCGCATTGCTTTATATGATTCCTGTTTTTTTATCTTCCTACTCTTTTTTCCAAATCTGCGCGTTTTAAGGTAATCAAATGACCGATTGGCTTGCCATTGCGATAAGTCTGCACTCTGAGTGTAATATTTCCGTCAGGAAGCTCAACAGGTTTTGAATATTTGGCAGAAAAATTATCAGGCATGGTGTCATCAATCGTATAAAAAATAGCCATTCCTGAGATTTCAGTATCCATTTCTACTATCATTTTCCCATCTTTGATGGAGGTTTTGACAATAGCATCATAGACTGCCTGTGAATAGTTCACTTGGGCGAGGTCTGCGCGCTCGAAATGTTTTTCCATGCGCCCTGAGAAATTATCCCAATTTTTGACTGCTTTGGGCGACCAATAAACTTCGGATAATGCCCATGCACGCGGGTAGGTCATGTATTCTGCATATCGTAAGGTCGGAATTTGCTCTGTCCATAGGTTGCCCTGCCCGCCCAAAATATATTTGGCATCTACGCCCTCTGGTACAGGCTCAAAACTATAGCTTTTTTTGGTACGCAAATACGCATAGATAGGTGGGTCAATGGTAGGGTCGCCTTGATTGTAATCTAAATAGGCAAAAATAGTAGGAGTCATTACTACATTATGCCCTAAGTGTGCAGCTTCGATACTACCTTTGATGCCACGCCAGCACATCACAGTTGCACTTTGTGAAATACCTCCTTCCAAAATTTCGTCCCAGCCAAGCAGTTTTTTACCTTTCTTTTTCAAAATTTCATCTACTCTACCCATGAAATACCCTTGCAAATCTTCGACGTGCCTAATATTCAGTTTTTTCATTAACGCTTGACAGCCAGCATCTTGCGCCCAGTACCCTTTGTAGCACTCATCTCCGCCCACGTGAATATACTGATTGGGGAAAAGTATTGCCACTTCCGTAAAAACCTTGTCCAAAAACTCATATACTTTTTCATCAGAAGGATTTAAGGTATTCTCTACCAACATTTTAAAAGTCCCATTGCCGTACCATTCTGAAAAGGGTGTCCCAGGATTAACATAAGCCTTTTCTTTTTTACAACTCAGTTCAGGGTATGCTGCCAACACTGCCAAGCTATGCCCAGGCACATCTATCTCTGGCACAATGCTTATATTGCGGTCTTGGGCGTATTTGACGATTTCTTTGATGTCTTCATGCGTATAAAATCCGCCGTAAGTAGCAGGTTCGCCTTCTTTGGGGTCAGGTCTGTCGCCAAAATGTCCTGCACGCTCCACACGCCATGCGCCTACTTGGGTAAGTTTGGGCAAGGACTTGATTTCTATTCGCCAACCATTGTCGTCTGTCAAGTGCCAATGGAATACATTGTACTTATACCTTGCCAACTGGTCTATGTATTTTTTGACATCATCTTTGGAAAAAAAATGACGACTCACATCAAGCATGATTCCGCGCCAGCCAAAACGTGGATAATCTGTGATTTGTACGGCAGGAATTGTCCAGTTTGTCTTTGTAGCGGTCTTACTTTCTATTTCTTTGGGCAAAAGTTGTAAAAGGGTTTGCGCTCCATAAAATAGCCCCGCCACTTGGTTGGCAGTAATGACTACGCCATTTGGGGTGGCACTGAGTATGTAGCCTTCTTTACCTATTTTTTCATTGGCTACTTCGTTCAGGCTCAGTTGGATAGCTTTTGACTTTCCTTGTTGAGTTTTAAAACCAAAGCCTGTGGGCGCATTTAATTTCTGTACCAGCATTTCTGCCACACCGCGTGCTTCTGCGGTACTGAAACCAACAGTCTGCCCATTTTGGAGGGAGAAAGTCCCATTTAGCTGTTGCATTTCCACAGGTTGCGGAATGAGATTGATGGTATTATTTTGGGCATTTACGGCAAAAAATGCTAAAAAAGGCAAAAGAAAGAGTAGTTTTTTCATTTTCTCAAGAATTTACATAAAAAGTTTTTTTCTAAAAAGCAAATATAGCGATTTTATTATCATGTTATCCGCCATTGCGTGGTGTTAAATACGGACACCCACCACCAAAATATCGTCCAACTGCTCTTCGTTACCATCTTCTTTCCATTTTTCAATAGTTCCTTTCAAAATACTTTTTTGCTCATTCATGTCTTTTGTATGGATTTGTAAAAGCAAATCACGCATCTGTGCGCTGGAAAACTTGCGCTTATTGGCTCCGCCAAACTGGTCTTGGTAGCCATCAGAAAATAGGTAAAAAGTAGTTTTAATGTCCAGAGGAATGGTATGTTTGGTAAAAATACGTTCTATCTCTCTTTGCTCGCCACCGATTGGCATTTTGTCCCCTTTAATCTGCTGTAATTCACCATTTTGAATCAGAATAATTGGGTTTTTTGCGCCTGAATATTCAAGGGTACGCTGTTCTTTATCAATCACTGCAATAGCTACGTCCATGCCATCGCGACTTTGGGTGGTTTTTTGTTTCAGAGAGTTTCTAATGTACAGGTGCAACTCACTGAGGATTTTGTCAGGCTCTAAAATGCGTTTTTGGAATACAATCTCTGCCAAACCTGCGCCGCCAAGCATACTGGTAAACGCTCCAGGTACACCATGCCCCGTACAATCTGCCACAATGAGAATGATTTTGTTTTCGACCTCTTCGAGCCAATAAAAATCGCCTGAAACGATATCGCGAGGCTTGTAAAGCACAAAACTTTCAGGGAGGCTGGTGCGGAAAGTGTCCAAACTCGGCAGCACCGCCTGCTGGATTCGGCTGGCATACGTGATGGAATCTTTGACATCTTGGTTGTTTCTTTCTAAGGAACGATTGGCTATCTCCAAGGCATCGCGCTGGGCAAGCACCTCCTCTTGGGTTTGTTGGAGTTCTTCATTCTGCACATTGATTTCCTCTTGTTTTGCGTGAAGAGCAATGTTTGCTTTTTCTATTTCTTCATTTTTATCAGAAAGTTGATTATTTAATTTTCTGGTAATTCGCAAACCTCGATACACAAAAAACAAAATGCCCAATACCAAGCCAATCACGCCTATTGCTAAGTAACGAATGTATTTTTCTTGCTTAAACTGTTCTGCCTGAACCTTTTGCTCAAATCGTGCCGAAAGTAAATCTCTACTTTTTACATTACTTTCCAATTGTCTTTGCTTGGCAATAAGGCTTTGGCGTTCTGCCTCTTGGGTTTTTGCTTCTGCCAGCAATCTTTGCTTTTCAGTTTCTGCCTTTTGCTGGGTCAGTTCCAGTAGTTGTTGTATTCGTTTTTGCTCTGCCTCTTGTGCGGCAAATTTGGCAACTTGTAACTCTTGATTTTTTTTGAGCAAAACCAATTCATTTTCACGTATTTTTAGCTCTTGTTCTTGTTTTTGGCGTTCTAATTCTGATTGTTTTAAGGCAGCTTCTTGTCGGTCTTTTTCAGCGATAAGACTTTTCATCTCATTTTCTTTTTTCTCTACCTCTACTTCTTTTTCCAGTGATAGCTGAATCGCCTGCTGCCTTTGCTTTTCCAGTTTACTTTTTAGCTCTTGGTAGCGCAGTTGGAAATCTTGGGCATCTCTATAATCTTCTTCGCTTTGATAAATTTGTGATAGCGTCTGATAGGCAATGAGCAGGTTTTCATCATCTTTGTTTTCCTCTGCTATGGACTGAGCCTGAGCAACATAGGTGAGTGCCGTATTGTTTTCATCACTCAAATAGTGCGCTATCGCCCCAAAGTTATAGGCAGAGGCTTTTAGTTTCTTATCATTTTGACTATCAGCTATTTTGATGGCTTCCTCAAAGTGAAAATTTGCTTTTTTATACTCGTTTAACTGCAAGTAAGTTACACCTGTATTGATTTGGGTGAAGGCATCTACCTCACTTCGAGATTTCTTTTCTCTGAGCAACGTCTTGTTTACGTCTATTGCTTTGGTGAAATTTTCGACAGATTTTGCCTTATTTCCTTGCCTGCGGTAGATAATGCCTAAGTTGTTATAAACTTGATTGAGCGCGGGCAAGTTATTATTTTTTTGATGAATTTTTATTAATTCTGTATTGTAAGCCAATGCTTTATCGTACATTTCTCCGTATTGGCAGTAGTCAGAGGTTTCGTTAAGCATCTTGACCAGTGGTGCTTCTTGGGCATTGGTGCGGTAATATCCCAAAATTTCCTCATTGGTATTGACTGCATTTGTATAATCTTTTAAGTGTGCATAATTTTGAGAAATCTTACTTTTGGTGAGTAGTGTTTCGTTGGTACTTGCTTGGTGAGTTTGCAAAGATTTTTCGTAATATTCTATCGCTTTTTTGTACGCACCAAGTCGCTGATACTCTCCTGCTACTTGGTACATGAGTTCGCTACGCGTAGGATTGTCTTTCTGCGCCTCTAACTTACTCAATAGCAAGCTGATGTCCTGCCCAATGCTGAAATGGGAAAGAATTAAAAAAAGAAATAAAAAAATATATTTTTTCATAGCAAATATTACATTCTCAATCTTAATTTCCAATCTGATACATCAATCTCACCAAAAACTCTCTGCGCTGCGCGGGTAGCTCTATATCACTACTAAAATCTATTTTCCAAGGTGCGTACCACTGCGATTGGTTCAGCAAATTATAACCTCCTATACTCAAAGTTAAATATTTTATCAGAAAATCTTTGTAATTCACATTGAAATTCACCAACATTTCAGGTGCATATTCTTTGGAATCTTCTGGATTAAAAAGAATAGAGGCAATTTTGAATTTGTTGGTCGTATAGAGTAGCGTTGGGCTGAGTGAAAGTCTATTATTGAGATTAAAACTTGCTTGCAAAGTTGCCTTTTGTGCGGGTGTACCCGAAAAAACTTGACTCACCAAAGGTAGCTTTTGGTTAGGCTGAGTTTGTGAAACACGATAAAAAGAGTAGCCAAAATTGATATAACCCCACTTTTTGCGGTAACGAGCCTCTACTTCTACGCCTTGCGTACCCGAATTGCCTATGTTTTTGTACTGTGTATCTGTGGTAACGAGGTCTTCTCGTATGATGAAATCCTTGACCAAAATATCATACACATTGGCATTTACTTGCAAATCAGGTGTCAGTTTGTAGCCCGCCTCAAATTCTATGATTCTATATTTTTCTGGTCTAATAGACTGATTTTCAGAAAATTGAATATTTTGAATCGTAGGCGATTTGAACGCCTGATTATATAATGCCTTCAGATGCACTTTCTCAAAAGCCTTCGTAATCGCCAAACGAGGTACTATTACGGGGTCTATGTTGGCATATTTATCGACGCGCGCTCCTATGGTAATGTTGGCAAATTTGGATTGGATATTTGCCTC
>JAAFJS010000267.1 GCA_013298985.1 Cytophagales bacterium | reverse complement strand
TCACCGCATAGCGCAAAGCAGGAATATCCAGCCACCCACAACGGCGCGGTCTGCCCGTCGTCGCCCCAAATTCCGCCCCAACTTTTCTCAGTTTCTCCCCCGTTTCGTCCTCCAATTCCGTAGGAAAAGGGCCACTGCCCACACGAGTACAGTACGCCTTAAAAATACCAAAAATCTCGCCTACCTCACGCGGGGACACGCCCAAGCCCGTACACGCACCCGCAACCGTTGTATTCGAGCTGGTTACGAAGGGATACGAACCAAAATCTACATCTAACAAAGAGCCTTGTGCGCCCTCCGCCAATACCTTCTTTTTTTGGCTAATCTCCTCATTGATAAGGTATTCGCTGTCTGTAAATTGATATTTTTTGACAAAATCTATCGCCTCAAAAAAATCTTGTTCTGCTATCTCTAAATTCTCGACAGGAAACTGCAAATAAGACAAAATGTCTAAATGCTTTGTTTTCAGTGCATTGTACTTATTTATAAAATTGGCATCAAGCAAATCACCTACTCTGATGCCTTCCCTGCCGATTTTGTCAGTATAGGTGGGGCTGATACCTCGCAGAGTAGAGCCTATTTTGTTTTCGCCTTTTTGTTTTTCATAAGCAGCATCAAGCAAGCGGTGGGTGGGCAAAATCAGTTGTGCTTTTTTGGAAATAAACAGCGAACGGATAGGAAAAACATTAATTTTTTCTAAGGCAAGCAATTCTTTTTTCAAGGTAATCACGTCCAGCACTACGCCATTACCAATGATATTTTTGATTTCAGGGCGAAAAATGCCTGATGGGATTTGGTGAAGCACGTGCTTGATGCCATCAAAATTTAGCGTATGCCCAGCATTGGGTCCACCTTGGAAACGCGCCACGACATCATATTGGGTCGCTAAAAAATCTACAATTTTCCCTTTCCCTTCATCTCCCCACTGCAAGCCAAGTAATATATCCATTTTTATCTATAAATTTTTTAGTTTTAAAGTTTATTTTTAGTTTAAAATTTATTTTTCCACATCATAGATTCCACTGGTTTGTCAGTGCGCTCTATGTATTTGGCGTTATTTTTTTTATTATAATAATTTTTGATTTCGCCGTCGACTTTGAAAAAAATCAACTGACCTATGGGCATTTTAAAGTAAACCCTCACCTTATGAGAAACCGAGATTTCCAGCGTCCAGTGATTACAAAAGCCCACATCACCCTTGCCCGCCGTTGCGTGAATATCAATGCCCAGCCGCCCCACGCTCGACTTGCCTTCCAGAAAAGGAACTTGCGCGTGCGTTTCGGTGTATTCGTGCGTTACGCCCAAATAAAGCTGATTAGGCTGCAATACAAAACCCTCGTCAGGAATCTCAAATAGCTCTATTTCGTTGTGTTTGCGTGCGTCCAAAATGTCATCTTTGTAGGTAGCCAAGTATTTGCCCAAGTGAACATCATACGAATTAGTGCCTAAACAATCCGCACTAAAAGGCTCAATGACAATGAGTTTTTCCTCCATTGCCTTCAAAATTTCTATGTCTGAGAGAATCATGCGCGCAAATTAGCTAAAATTTAGTGTAATAGTTAGCTTGTTAGCTTATTTTTTATGTTCAAAACTTTTTGCAAAAAAAGGGAAATAACTTTCTGAAATGATAAAAATGTACTATCTTTCTTTTTGCAAAAGAAAATTGAAATTTAGCGTAAAAATGTGAAAAATATGAGAACCTTTTTGACTTTATGCCTACTGATTTCTTGCAGTGTATTATGGCTTGCCTTGAAACCCCAAGACAGTAATACAAATCAACTATTGTTTAAGAAAACCAAACTATCGCTTGTTCAGAACGAACAGGCAGGCACCATTGCCGTTTTTCGTTTGAATGAAAAAACGCCTATTATAACGCAAGTGGCAAAAGCAGATTTTCGCCCTTACTTGCACCCTATCGTTGCTCCTGATGGGCAGGGCTTGCTCACCGAGTACAGCCCAGGACATCACAAACACCAAACGGGCATTTATTGGGGCTACACGCGCATTAATGGGCGCGACTATTTTCATCACCCCGAAGGCGATTATTGGAAACGTGTTTCTGCCAAAGTCATTAAAAACAAAGGTACGGAAGTGAAGTGGGAAACCATTTATGATTTGCTCGACGAACAGGGAAATGCGGTGCTTAACGAAACGCAAACTTGGACAATGAGTGAGCAAAACGGCAAGTATTTGCTAAATGTGGAATGGACAGGCGAGGCAAAAACGGAGGTTACTTTTGCCAAGTACGACTACGGCGGTTTGTTTGTGCGTATGCCTTGGAAGGAAGGAATTGATGGAGAAGTGATGAATGCAGCACGTCAGCGCAACGACAAGGCGGAAGGGCAACGCGCAAATTGGGTGGATATAGGTATGCAGGTAGCAGGGCGCAAAGACAGAGCGCACATTGCTATTTTTGACCACCCCGATAACAAGGGCTTTCCGCAACACTGGCGGGTAGATGGGCAGTTAGGCGCAGGTACAGCACGCGCACGTATGGGAGATTGGCAACTCAAAAAAGGGCAAATTGAAGTCATCAAACATCAGTTAATAGTTTATACTGGTGCATTTAATGATGTGAAAGTCAATGAGATGTGGAGTGAATACAGTGGACAAGATATGGCTTATGCACTTTGGGGAATTGCACAAAAAGAAGGCAAAGACGCTAAATTTCTCACCCCAGAAGAGGCAGTCGCAAACATGACCCTCAAAGAAGGTTTCAAGGCAAATGTTTGGGCTTCCGAGCCAATGATTACACAGCCAATGGCGTTTTGCTGGGACGACAAAGGGCGACTTTGGGTAGCAGAAAATCGTGATTATGAATCTCGTGGACATGGTTTTTCTAATGCGGGCAACAGCCGAATTTTGATATTGGAAGACACAAACCACGATGGCGTAGCAGATACAAAAAAGGTGTTTTTAGAAGGAATTGCCTTTCCTGCGGCAATGGCGGTAGGTTTTGATGGACTGTTTTTGGGTGCGCCACCAAACTTGCTTTTTGTCCCTGACCGCAACCAAGACGACATCGCAGACACCACAGACATAGAAGTACGGCTCACTGGCTGGGGAATTAGGGATAGGCATGAAACGCTGAATAGCTTGCATTGGGGACCTGACGGCTGGCTCTATGGCTGCCAAGGTTTTGCAACGCCCTCCAAGGTTCGCAAGCCCGAAGGCAAGGGGAAAATTTTTAAACACAAAGACTCTTTCCCAGAGGATATTTTGCAAGGCGAAGGCGTGGACATCAACGGCGGTGTGTGGCGTTATCACCCGACCAAAGACCAATTTGAGGTGGTCGCGCATGGGTTCAGCAACCCTTGGGGTATAGACTATGACGCAAAGGGTCAGCTATTTATCAGTGCTTGCGTGATTCCGCACTTGTGGCACATCATCTTGGGCGGCATTTACCACAGGCAAGGCGGGCAACACTTCAACCCCTACTTTTACAGCGACATTCGCACCATTGCCGACCATAGCCACCGTTCCGCACATGGCGGCGCAAGAGTCTATCAATCAGACGCTTTCCCTGCCGAACACAAAGGGCGAATTTTCATGGCAAATATCCACGAACACGCCGTTTTGTCTGATATTTTGGAAAGAAAAGGCTCTGGTTTTGTGGGCAAACATGGCGATGAACTGCTCATGGCAAATAACGCCCAATGGGTAGGTTTCAGCATGGAAGTAGGTCCCGATGGTGGCTTGTACGTGTTGGATTGGCATGACGCAGATATTTGTGGGCAGGAAGTCCTCAATGGCGAAACAGGGCGCGTATTCCGAATTATGCACAAAGAATCGCAAGCGCAAAATTTTGAAAATCGCTATGCGGATTTAAGAAAACTCACTGATAAACAATTAGCTGAACTGCAAAAAAGCCCAAGTGATTGGCATACTCGCCGCGCAAGAACTATTTTGCAGAGCAGGGCAAGCAAAGGAAAGATAGACCAAGAAGCAGTTACAGAATTGCAAAATTTATTGCAAAATCAAACAAATACAGACCTTCGGTTAAAAGCAATGTGGACTTTGCAAATTACTAACAATTTGAATACCAATGACTTAATAAAATATTTAACAGATAAAGATGAATACCTACGTGCTTGGGCTATCCAATTGCTTTGTGAAGATAAAAATCCACCCAAAGAAGCAAAAGAAGTTTTTGCAAACATGGCAAAAGAAGACAATTCGCCTGTGGTGCGCCTTTATCTTGCCTCAGCCTTGCAACGCATTGATAATGAAACCGCTTGGAAAATAGTAGAAAATTTGGCAAGCAGAACAGAAGACGCAGAAGACCACAACATTCCCAAAATGATTTGGTTTGGTTTAGAGCCGTTAGTGAAAGAAAATCCGAAAAAAGCAATGGACTTAGCGTTGCAAAGTAAAATTCCATTGATTACCAAATACATAGCCAGAAGAATCATAGACGCAAACGCACCAGAAATTGTAGTGGCGGCTTTGGAGAAAAATGGTAAAAACGAAAAACTCATCATGGAAGGCATGAGGGACGGCTTGGAAGGGCGATATGACCTAAAAGCACCTGCCAATTGGAGCGCAGTGTATAGCAAACTGAAACTTTCCAAAGGCGAAACTGCCCAATTAGCCACGGAAATCGCACAGCGTTTCGGTGATACAGAAGCAACGGAAAAGCTGATGGCAACTTTGAAAAATGCAAATGCGCCTTTGGCAGAGAGGCAGCAGGCACTTAAAAATATTGCCGCCAGAAAAAGGGAAGAATTAGTTACAGAAATTCCTAACTTACTCAATGATAATCAGTTAAAATTAGATGTAATCCAAGCAATCGCCAATTACGACAAAGAGCCTTTGGGAAAATTATTAATTTCAAGGTACAATGAATTTAGCCCTGCGGAAAAGCAACAAGCGATTCAAACGCTTTCTGCGCGTTCCCGCTACGGCTGGCAACTGACCCAAGCCCTTAAAAATCAGACGATTCCTAAAACTGATGTGCCTCCTTATGCTGCCCGACAGCTATTGCGCGTAGTTGGTAGTGGCTTCATCGAGGTTTGGGGAGCGATAGAGCAGGAGGCTTCCTTAGAAAAATCTTACTCAAAGTACCAAAGAATCCTCACCGAAAAGGCTTTGGCGAGTGCAAGCCCTGTGAAAGGGGAAGTGCTGTACCAGCGTGTGTGCGGAAGTTGCCACAAAATGTACGGCAAAGGTGGCAACATAGGTCCCGACCTCACAGGCTCGAATCGCGGGAGTGTGGATTACCTCTTGTTTAACGTGCTGAATCCCAGTGGGGAAATCCAAGACGACTACAAATTGGTGGTGATTACTACGCGCGATGGGCGCACCTATTCGGGCAATGTAGTTTCAGAAAACGACCGCCAAGTTTCCATGCGAATTGTAGGGCAGGACATCACTGCTATCAGCAAGGCAGACATTCAGTCCCGCGAAACCATGCCTACTTCCCTCATGCCTATTGGACTATTTGATATGCTCAAAGAAAACGAAGTGCTGGACTTGGTGAAGTACCTCCAAACAATGGACACAAAGGAAAAGGGAAGGAGGTGATATTTTTTAAGCAATTCTACTCACTATTTTTGAGCAGTTGTTGCTATTGGTTAAGATATAAAACCCCACTACCTTTGTAATGTCAATAAGATGAAATATCAAGTTGATAAAAATATTTATTAAGGGGGTAAATTTAATAAAAGATTGGAACAGTCCTTTCTCTTTGAGGGGGGACTGTTTTTTTTGTTGCTACATATTGATTCTTCTTCCTTCCACTTGCTGGCTATAATCTATAACACCTTGTAAATCAGCCACTCCAATATGTTTTCCTTGATTATCAAAAACCTCAAACTCATTTTTGTGAAAGTTATCTAAATACCAATAATAACGAGTTGCTATTTCCTCATAAATGGGCTTTCCATCATATACTCTGCCTGTACGTCTAAATCTGGCAGTATTTCGAAGGAATTGGTCAGCGGGTGTTTGTATGATACCAATCCAATTTTCAAAATCTATTTTAGTATCAATACAACCAATATCAATCTGTTGAGCTTCATTTTTTAGTATCGTTATAATTTGACTTTGTGCAAAAGAGGAATTTGAGAAATTTACTAAAACCCGCCTAACAGCTAACTTTTGCAAATTTCGTTCTGCTACTTCTGCTAACGAGGTAGAAGTTACAAAACTATCTTTCAGTAACTTACATTCAAATATGTCATCAGAAGAATGAATTTGCTCAGGTTTCCAATCTTGGGGATTAGTTTTATTAAAAATAATATTACGAAAAGCCTCTTTAAATCCTTTGTCTTTGATTTTTTCAAAACTTGCTTGGAAAACCTCATTCTTTATCAATTCTCTATTTAAGAATACAAGCTCGTTGCGAAATGCGTTAATCTTACGCTCGCTAATTAGAGAAAATATACTTGCAAACTCTTTGGCAGCTTTTAAAAAATCAGCATCAGAATAAAATTGACCTTCTAAAGATAGTTCATTGATAAATATCTCCATAGATTACAAGCCGTAAAGTATTTTAAAGTCTTTGTCTGTTTGGTCAAAAAAACCATCTTCCCAATTATCAATGCTTCCATCTTTATTAATAGGAATTTGTGCAAATGGCGCATTTTCTTTGTCTTGAAAATATAGAACGCTTATATCTTCATTATTAATATCCACGCTTGCGTCTAAGGCGCATACTCGCAAGCCATTGAGAATATGCTCGCTATGACTTTCTATAAATACTTGTACACCACAACTTGCCACTTTTGCCAAGAACTTGGTGAGTTTGGACTGCGCTCGTGGGTGCAGGTGCGCCTCGGGATTTTCTACAATTAAGATTTCGCCTTCTTTGGCTATCAAGCCTGAAACAATGATAGGTAAAATGTAGGAATAACCAAAACCCACATTAGCGGGTTTGTAATAATCTATTTTTCCATTTTGAGAATAGAATGTCAAAATAAAAATATCTGTCTTGGTATCTTCCACAGAAACTTTCAAGTTTTCTCCTAAAATTTCATCTATCCAAACGTCTGTTTGTGTGGCAAGTGTGTTTTCACCTTTCAAAAGCAATTTTTCATAGACTTCATTTTTCTTGTTTTTGAATAATACATCTGCGGTATATTGCCCCCTTGCGCCTACGTTGATAAACTTGCTAAAAGGCAATTTAGGGTAAGAATTTTGGGGACCCAAGCGGTCTGCGGAACAATAGTGGATTTCTGAAAAATCAATAATTTCAAGTGTCAGATTAGTAAACTCTTCAAATAAATCCCAAGTAAGTAGTTTTTTGAATATATAGTTGCGTTCATAATCATCACCTACTTCATGATAAATAGTATCACCATTAGAATTAAGATAAGTAGTTGTATAGGTCTGTCTTTGCCCTGTTTCTTGATTTGCAAATGATTCAGAATAAAGTTTATCAATGATACAATTTTCTCCAAATTCATATTCAAGGCATCCTCCACCGAATTTATCATAATAAAAACAAAATACAATTACGTTACTCTCTGAATAATGATTCTTTACATCTTCAAAACTCCCCAAGTTCACACAACTCCCATTCAAATAAATCTGATTGGTATTTTCATTATGCTCAATGCTCTGCCTCATCAAAAGCAAGGACTGCAACA
>JAAFJS010000265.1 GCA_013298985.1 Cytophagales bacterium | reverse complement strand
AATATACTACTGCTCAAATGATAAAGGATTTGTCGATTTATACAAGGGTTCGCCGTATTATAGCCCTCAATTAGCTTATACAGAGGATTATCCGTATGACTATTTTGTATTGACCGAAACAGAAAATATAGAATTTGTAACACCATCATTTTTGGTGGAACTTCAGCAGAGCCAATTTGAGAAAATGCCCAACGACTCAAAAATGATTTTTTTATATCAGTACAGAAAAGTGCTTACCATCTCAAAATTATATGATAAAATTGAGATTCAATCTGCTGACTATTGGGACAACTGTGCAGACGAAAAATACTTGAAAAATAGTTAGAAAACTATTTTCATTTTGGTTCAAAGTTTAGCCTTGAACCTTTTTCTGATGCAAGTATTACGCTTACACCAGAAGGAAAAGTAGTTCTTCTTTTTATTTGTCCAAAATCTTAGAAATAATAGGTAATATCCAAAGCAATAGCGCAGGATTAACTGTAATTTTTGCTCTCTATTAATTAAAAATCCTTGATTTTAAGTTTGCTTGCTATTTTCTTCACGTCTTCCATGCTTAGTTCGGTGAGTTCTGCTGTTTCCTCTATGCTCATGCCTTTGAGTAAGCATTTTTCAGCCGTTTTTACCTTAGTCTGATACTCCCCTTTTTCTAAGCCAATTCGTTCCCCCTTTTCTATACCAATTTGCTCTCCTTCTATTTTTCCTTTCTCTATGCCAATCTGTTCCCCTTCTGCAAAACTTGTGTCCAAGGTATTTTTCAAATCTCTGTAATATTTCAAACTATCGTTGTAGGCACTGCGCTCCTCAGAGGTGAACTTTGCAACTTCTGCCAATTTGAAGATTTTTTCAAATACTTTTTCTTGTAGTTTGGCGGGTCTTTGGGTGAGTTTATTGAGATTTCTAAGCAGGTAAAGCCACTTATCTTCCATGCTTACCAGTTCCTCTTCTTTTTTGTGAAAATTGGGCATTTGTAAGTATAGGAAAGTCAATTTCTCATAAAAAACGGTCTTTTTTTCTGTTTCCATGAGTTTGACCATTACTTTTACGTCTTTGGCGTGTTCGTCCTCAAAGCAAAAATCTAAAATTGCTACCGTATAAACTGCTTTGAGTTCATAATTCCATGACCCTTGCTGTCCTTGCTCTTGGATAGGGAAAGTGGAGTAAAAAAGGCTTCTGTCTTTAAAAAAAGTCTGTTTTGCTTTTTGAAGTTCCACAATAAATTTTTCTCCTCCATCATTTTCACAATAAAGGTCATAGATTACTTTTCTGTCCACGTCAGTTGCGCCTAAATGTTCCGTTTTTTTGTAGGTAAGCGTAGCTATTTTTTGATTGGGTAAGATTTCGTTCAAAAAGCTAATTAAGAGGTCTTTGCTCACCTCAGAACCAAAGAGTTTCTTAAAACCGAAGTCCGTAAATGGATTGACATAGCGTTCTTGGGCAGGAGTAAACTCTTGCGCCAAAGGAGTGTTTTTTTCTATTTTTCCTTTCTTTTTCATCATTCAAAAATACGCTATTTCTCCTTAAATCGCAAATGTGGTTTCCATTTTCCATTTTGTTTGAAGTTTTAGTTTTAAAATGGAGATTCAATAAAAATATAAATTTTCTCCGTTGTTAGCGTTAGCGAAGCGCACCCACAACAAAACGTCCAATTGGTGCGTTACCCTTGCACGAGTGATAAAGACGTTTACCTTCAAGATTTTTTTGCAAAAGATTGGGTAGCATCATGTACCAGAGGAAAACGTGCTTGCTCTTTTTTCTTCAAATCATTCAGGTCAAGGGTCGTATCTGTGTGCCACGCGTACACTTTGATAAACTCTGCCCCTATAAAAACCATGAGAGAGGAATAATATACCCAAATCAGCAACGTAGCCAAAGATGCCGCCGTTCCATATACCGAGCCAATCGAGGTGCTGGACAGGTAAATACTAATGAGCCACCGCCCTACCAAAAGCAACAAAGTAGTAACCAATGCGCCCAAAAAAACGTGTCGCCAACGCAGATTTGCATCAGAAAGTAACTTGAAGACCATGACGAAAAACAAATACAAAATTGCTATCGGCACTAAGCTATCAAAAAGCTGGATAAAAATAGCAGGAATTGCGACGATATTTTGGATAAATTGATAAATGGTGTTAATTAAAGCACTGATTATCAAGGCTGTGAGCAATAAAAATCCAATCGCAAAAATAGCAAGCAAACTCATTAATCTTTGCAAAACTAAGGAAAAAAAACCACTGCGCTTTTCCATACTCACGTTCCATATCTTATTGAGTGAGCTGTGCAAAACCGCAAAAACAGTAGTTGCCCCTATCAAAACCGTAACCGCACTTACAATAGTTACACTCCACCCATGCGATGAAAAAGAAACATTGTCTAAGAGATTTTGGATAAGGTCAGCCGCGCGCAGGTCAGTTGTGATTTGCGCGACATAGTTGTAAATATGCTTCCTAATTGCCTGTTTTTCAAGAAAAAAGCCCGCAATCGCAATCAAAATGATAAGCATCGGCGCAAGTGAAAAGGTGGTGTAATAAGCCAGTGCTGCGCTCATATTGAAGCAATCGTCTTTAATCACCTCATTCACAAGGTCTTTGGTGAAGGGAATCGTTTTTTTCTTGATGACTTGGATTTTTTGCTTCATCTGATTGAGAGCTGATGTTTCGTTTGTATCTTATGCCAAAGGTAAATAAAAAATGGAACATAATTACAAAAATCATTAGGACAAACATATAAAAGGCTAAAAATCTGGTTATCAATAATTTAATGAATATGATTTTAAAAATTAAAAAACATAACTACCTGAAAATCAAATCAATATAAAATATCATATATTTGCCCTACTAAACGATTAAAAATAAAGAAATTGAGATTATTTACATAGTTTTTGACAAGAAACAACTCTAAAAAAATCCAAAAGAAATTGTAAAAAACAAAAAAACAGTCCTCTCGCAAAGCGAAAGGACTGTTTCAAAAATAATTTCAAGCGATTCGCCGCCCGTTTACCCCCCTAATAATATCTTTATCAAGTCAGATATTTTATTATCCTATTTGATGTTACAAAATTACAAGGTTTAAACCTCTTAACCTATAACGGAGTGCCGCCCAACATGATTTGCTCAAAAATAGTGAGTAGCATTACTTAAAATTGAAAGAAAGCAGAAAAGTGATTTGCAAAACAAGATAAAAGATTACTTCGTGTTTACACTGGCTCAGGAATTTGCATTTTATTGTTTTTCTATTTTTCCTTCACTTTGTTTTTTCAAATGCTTGTCCAAGAAATTTAAAATGCCTTCGTAAGCCTTGATTTCGTTTTCTTTTTTCAAAAACCCATGTCCTTCGTCTTCAAAAACTATATACTCGACAGGGACATTGTTCTTTTTCACTGCTTCTACGATTTCATCTGACTCAGGTTTTACCACTCTTGGGTCGTTTTTCCCTTGGATTACCAAAAGAGGCTTGATGATTTTGCTGGCGTGGAACAATGGCGATTTGTTGTAAAGTGCTACGGAATCCGCACCTGTGGGGTCGCCAAGCTCAGTGTAAAGAGCTTTTCGCTGTGCCTCCCACCAAGACGGAATCCCGCGCAAGGTTCGTAGCCAGTTGGAAACGCCAAAAATATCTACGCCCACTTTAAATTCTTCGGGTGCAAAAGCCAAGCCCGCCAGCGTCATGTAGCCGCCATAACTTCCGCCCATAATGCCAATGCTTTCTGCGTCCACGTAGCCTGTGCCTATCAAAAATTTCTTGGATTCTACGCAATCCTTCAAGTCTGCCTCGCCATGCTTCATATCATCTGCGGCAAAGAAAGTTTTGCCGTAACCAGAACTACCTCTGTTATTTACGGCTAAAATCACATAGCCATGATTCACCAAATATTGGATAGTGGCACTGTAATTAAGCCGCGTTTGTCCGCCAGGTCCGCCATGAATCCAGAGCATTGCAGGGAGTTTTTCGCCTGCTTTTACATTTTTGGGTTTGTATAAAATGGAAGGAATTTGCATACCATCATACGAAGCAAAGCGAATAACCTCGCCTTCTACCAAGTCATCAGGGGAAATTTCAGGGTTCATCGAATTGGTGAGTTGTTTGTATTCTCCAGATTCAAAATTATAAACGTAAAGATTATTAGGTGATTTTGAGCTACTTACGTAAAAAGTCATTAATTTTTCGGAATCAGAAATATTCACAGAAGTAATCTCTCCGCTGGGCAAAGTGGGCAGTTTAACTAATTGATTATCAGTAGTATTATAAATTTTTATTTCCGTTTTTGCGTCATTGTTGATGCCAATAACTCTGTATTTTCCATTTTTTGAAAAATACATATAAGAAATATCCCAATTAGTTTCCTCTACTTTCTCGCTTTGCCCTGTGGCAATGTCGTAGCTTTTGATATAAGCAAACTCGCTTCCCTCGTCAGTAGAATAGTACAATTTTTTGCTATCTGTGCTGAAAGTTTCTGGATTATACGACACATCTCCCTCATGCTTAGTCAGCAATTTGATTTGCTTGGATTGCATATCATAGAGGTACATATCAGTATTGTTGGTGGTGATGGGTTTGGTGAGGCTCAGATACTTTTTGTCATCAGAGAGGGCGGCAGGAAAAAGACCATCTTTGTTTTCATACACCATTTTGGGTTTGAAAGTAGCAATATCCATCTCATAGAGGTCAAAAAAGCGTTTGTCGCGCTTGTTTGATGTATAAAAGAAACTTTTTTTGTCAAAACTCCATGAAAAAAAACCTGCTTTGGCAGTAGAATCAGGTGTAAGATTTTGGGTAGTTCCATCTAAATTTTTGACAAAAATATGGGTAATTTCATTGCCACCATTGTCTGAGTTAAATAAAATGCGTTCATCTTGGGGAAAGTAGGAAATGGCAAAAATAGAGTTTTCTTTGGAGTCCGTTAATTGTTTTGCCTCTCCCCCATTGATGGAAACTTCGTAAATATTAAAAATGCCAGATTGGTTAGAATTGTGTAAGATTTTGGACTCATCAGGCGAAAAAGCACTTCCACTGATGCGCTTTGTATTCATAAATTGAGCAATCGTGTATTGCTTAACGGGCGTGGTATCAGTTTGTGTAGTAGTAGCATTTTGCTCCTTTGCGCCGCAACCCCCAAATATTATGCTTATTCCAAATAAACATAACATTAAAAAAAATTTAGTCTTCATAAAATGATGTAAAAATTAAGAATGATGTAATAAAAATATCTAAATATAGGAAAATTTCAATATAAATAAAACTTGAAATCAATTTACAACACCACTCCCATCACCAACACGTCATCAATCTGTTTTTCCTTTCCTTTCCAAAAATCAAATCGTTCTTCTAAAATTTTCCCCTGCAACTCCGCTGACTCTTGATGAACCTCAAACAACATCTCCTTGAAAAATCTTGCCCCTAATTTTTTCTTGTTTTCTTCCCCATACTGGTCTTGATAACCATCAGAAAACATATAAAGTGCCGTAGGCTGGCTCACATCTATGGTATATTTATTAAAAATTCTTTCATCAACTCCCCCACCTACATAGAGTCTATCTCCCTTGATTTCAAACACTTGTCTATTCTGTATATAGTAAAGCGGGCGATGCGCGCCTGCATATTCCACTGTCTTTTTCTGCGTATCAATCGTACAAATAGAGATATCCATTCCTTCATTCATTCGGTTATTTTCTTGCCTCAACGACTTGCGAATCGCATTATTGAGTTCATAAAGTATCATTTCGGGCGAAGTTATTCCATAAAAAAAGACCAGTTGGTGAATCGTAGAAAGCCCCAGCAAGCTCATAAACGCTCCAGGAATCCCATGACCAGTACAATCCGCCACAATCAAAATGCGTTTATTATACTTTTCAGCACACCAATAAAAATCTCCACTCACGATGTCTTTGGGTTTGTAAAGCACAAAAGAATTAGGAAAAGCCTTTTTTAACTCCTCATTCGTTGGCAACATTGCATCTTGGATTCGCTTGGCGTAGTTAATGCTTGATGTAATATTTTTATTCTGATTTTCTATTTCAAGCCTTTGAGTTTTAGAAAGCTCCAGCGTTGAGTTTAATTCTTCTACGGTCTGTTTGAGTTCTTCATTAGATTCTTTGAGTTCCACCGTTCTATCTGTTACTTTTTTTTCCAAATTTTGATTTGCGCCTTTAAGTTCTTCGGAAAGTTGTATTACATTTTTGAAAGCCTTAGAAGAACGGCTGGATAGCAATAATGCCTGTGAAAAAAAGAAGATAAACATTCCAAAAGGCACTGTATTGCCTGTATTGACAATTTCCATATTGTGCAAGATGTCATTGGCGACAAAAATGCTACCAATGCCAAAGCCCAAAGCCAATGTAAGCGCACCCTCTCTCTTACGAAAAACGGCAAGAAAAGCCAATACTAAATTACAGATTAAAATACCAAAAGTTACGTAGTTGTGGTAAGGGACAGTTTCAGAGCTAATACGCGCAGGAAAAAACAAAAAAAGTAAGACAAAAAAGCCTTCTATCAGCAAAATAGTTCCAACTATTCTCTTTGAAAACTCTTTGGGGAAAAGCCAATAAAAAAAATAACTCAAAGAAATTAGTGCCATCATCGCTGAAATAAACTCAATTTTCACAAGTAGCTCCCAGTCAAATGTTGGGATAAAATACGTAATTAGACGTTCCCCAATACTCATAATGCGAAGCACCACAGCAAAACAAAGTACCGAGAAATAAAAATTGGACTTATCTGTCCTGCGCTGTAAGTAAATGCCCAAATGATACAGCCCCATGATAAAAATGGCACCAATCAAAAGCAAGTCAAAAAACAATAATTTTTCTCGTTTTTCTTGCAAAATTTTAAAAGTCCCCAACTCCACTGACTCCCACAACCCACCTGACCGATAGTGAAAATTAGAAATATGGAAAACAATATCCAGAGTATCGCTATCTACCTCAAAATCATAGATTTGCGACCGATATTGGGGTTTAGAAGTATCAATAGAAGTACCTACTGTGCCATTTCTACCCATTAACTTATCATTCACAAAAAGGGTGTAGGCATTGCTTGCGCCAGAGATTCTAAGTGCCAAGCGAGGAAAGGATTTAGATTTGGACAGCACACGCAAGTGATAGGAGCCATATCCAGTACCTCCTAATATCTCTCCATACCAATTTAACCCCTTCCATCGGCTCGGCACTTCCAAAAAATGCTGTTGCTGCAATGTATCAAAATCTGTAGAAAAAATAAATTTCTGCCAATAAAATTCCCAATCCCCATCTAAGCTAATAGCCTGTTTTTCAAATGGATAATTTCTCAAATCTATCACAGCCTCTCTTACTTCAAACGATTGCGCTTGAGTACCCACTTGGCATAGTATAAATACCAAATACAAGATTAGTATAAATTTTAAATAATAATACATCCACTCAAACGATTAAAATGAAATTTTTGAGCAATATATACTATAAAGATGGAATTTAATTATTTTTGAGTAAAAAAGCACTCAATTTTTCTTTTATGATAATTGAATCGGCTAGTATTTATACTTTTTGAGTGATATGAGAGGGTATTTATATCTATCTTCATTAGAGAGGATAAAAAAAAAGTCCTCATAGTATAGATTTGACTATCTCACTATGAGGACTATTAATAATTTGGCGGCTACTTACTCTTCCACATATTACTGCAGTACCATCAGCGTTACGGGGCTTAA
>JAAFJS010000264.1 GCA_013298985.1 Cytophagales bacterium | reverse complement strand
GGGTTTGGAAAACGGAGTAACGTATTTCTTCCGCATGAAGGCAATCAACACTTACAACAGTTTGGAAAGTGGTTTTTCAGAAACAGTTTCTGCACGTCCCTCAGTAGTTTTGGCGACAGAAGGTGAGTTGGAAAGTATTGATTTTCAGGTATATCCCAATCCAAGTAACAATATATTCAATATAGAAGGCAAATTCAAGGAAAGTGAAAATTTGCAAATGGCTATTTTTGACATGACAGGGAGAAAGGTGTTTGTGCAAGATTTGGCGAAGACAAGCTATTTGAAAGCAGCAATAGACCTTACGCATTTTGCCAATGGGCTGTATCTCTTGTACCTAAGCAATGGAAAACAGGTGCATCATCAAAAAATAATTAAGGAGTAAATATCAAATAGCCTTGGGGGTTTTTGGCACGAATCTTACAGATTTTCTTGATTTTTGTATCTTTGTAAAAAGTAAATAATTACGATTATGGGATATAGCAAATTTAAAAAATTAAAGGAAGTTACAAAAACCTTTGGGCTTGATGCAAAAAGTGTGCGCTATTTTCGCATATAGTTTGCGTAGAACCCTCTGCTTGGTTAAGCCAAACACTCGAAAAGGCAAAGCTTTTCCCTCTGACAAACGAAAAAGTGAAATCAGAAAAGATAGTTTCACCTATTTTGAGTGAAGTAGCAGAATTTTTTAGTGAAAATGTAACTTTATTTTCAGGCGAAGAATTGTCTGTGGATACAGATAGAAACCTATCAGGCGAATGTGATTTTTTCTTTATTTTGGAAGCCCACAAACCTTATTTAGAAAGCCCAATTATTTCATTAGTTGAAGCAAAGCGGAACGCCGCCCGAGACGAGGACATGGACTATGGAATTGCCCAATGTGCTGCCCAACTTTATGGGGCAAAACTATTTAATGAAATGGAAGGCAAAAATTTCCCTGTTCTCTACGGTTGTGCTACTGATAGCGTAGAATGGAAATTTTTGCGATTTGAAGATAATATTTTTTATATAGACAATCGAGTTTATACAGATTTAAAAGAGATTCTTGGCGTATGGCATCATATCATATACCTTTATATCAATGCTGAAATAAAAAATTAGCAACCTTTTCCGATTTTATTGCATCTTTGATTAAAAATCATTTTAATCATCAATTAAAAAACATTCTACATGAAAAAAATCGTTTCGTTTATGGTCATTTTTATGGCTATTGCTGTGGTGGCTTTGGCTCAAAATCTGGGAGAAGGCAAAAAACTATTTGAACAAAAAAAGTTTGCAGATGCCAAAAAGCAACTTGCAGCAATAGATGATGACAAGCCCGACTACGCCGCCGCCCAGTATTACTTGGGGAGAATCGCTTTCGAAGAGAAAAAATATGATGACGCATCGGAGTTTTTTGAGGAGGCAATCGATAAGAACGACAAAGTAGCAGAATATCATTATTGGCTTGGCGCAGCGTATGGAACTGAGGCAAGCGATGCCAATATGATTCGCAAGGGTATTTTGGCAAGTAAAATCAAAAATGCTTTTGAGAAATGTGTTGCCCTTGACCCCAAGCATATTGCTGCGATGTCAGGCTTGGTGGAGTTTTATCTCCAAGCACCTTCCATGATGGGTGGTAGCATGGAAAAAGCGGTAGAGATGGCGAAGAAAATCAAAGCGGTAGATAAACCAATGGGCGCAACCACACTTGCCAATATTTATCTCAAACAAAACAATCATGCAGAAGCCGAAAAAGAAATGACAGACTTGCTAAAAACTGACCCCAATAATGCTAATTTGGTGCTTGGGCTGGGCAATGTGTATCTGGTCAGTAAAAAATACCAGCAAGGCATAGACTTATACGAAAACTTTTTGAAACAAAACTCTTCAAATATGTCAATTACCTATCAGTTGGGCAAATTTGCGGCAATTTCGGGATTGGTACTGGACAGGGGAGAAGCCTGCTTAAAAAACTATATCACTAACCACAAACCTGCTAAAAGTGAACCTTCGCATGGTGGCGCGTACTTTCGCTTAGGCATGATTTACGAAAAACGCGGAAATAAGGCGGAAGCGAAAAAAAATTATGAAACCTCTCTCAAATTAGACCCCGATTTCAAAGACGCAAAAGAGGCTCTCAAACGCGTGTCCTAAACCACAAGAGAGCAAAAAAATTGACAGAATGATAATTTGGGTTTTTAATTTGAAATCATTAGTTTTGTAAAAAAGGAAATTTCAAAGAAATTTTTGGTTAAAAAAAATCATAATTCATCATTAATTCATAACTCACTCAAAATGAACATTCCCGCAAATCTCCAATACACCAAAGACCACGAATGGGTACGCTTCGAGGGCGATACAGCCTACATTGGCATCACCGAATTTGCACAAGGCGAGCTTGGCGACATTGTTTATGTCGAGGTAGGCAGCCAAGGCGAAGAAGTAAAAGTAGGAGATGTATTTGGTACTGTGGAAGCTGTAAAAACGACTTCTGACCTTTTTATGCCTATTTCAGCGACAATTTTGGAGTTTAACAGCGCGCTAAACAATGCTCCAGAAACGGTAAATAAAGACCCTTATGGCGATGGCTGGATTGTAAAGGCACAAGCTACGGACAGCGACCGCAGCCATTTGATGGATAGCGCAGCATATACCTTGCTGATTGGCGTATAAACAAATGTAAGAATAAACTCTCTCTGGTTCAACGCTTTACACTTGCTTTAGAAAGTTATTTAAAGTATAGAAGTCCTGTTAAGGACTTAATATTGGTAGTAGTGGCTATGTTCCCATAGCAGTTCAAACTTCGTTAGGAGTTGAATGTTATTCAACTCCTAACGGAGTTTGTTGAATACTTGGAAATGTACTTTCTATTACCAACATTTAACACCTAACGGTGTATAATAATTTACCCTCTGGTTCAAGCGTAACGCTTGAATCTTACTTCTGGTTTAAGGCTTAACCTTGAACCAGAAGTAAGTCCGTTTTTACCACACTATTTCTTGTAAATTTCTGCCTTTGAGATAGTGATTTGCTTGGCTAAAATGCTTATTCCCAAACCAGCCACCGTAATTTGCTGCCATGGGCGAAGGGTGCTTGGCGGTGAGTATGCAGTGCTTTTGGCGGTCTATTTTGCTTCCTTTGTCTTGGGCATATTTGCCCCAAAGCATAAAAACTACCCCTTCTTTTTCATTGGCGATACTTTGAATTACTGCATCAGTGAACTGCTCCCAGCCCTTTTTGTGGTGAGAAGCCGCCTGCCCCGCCCTTACGGTCAAGATAGCATTGAGCAATAGTACCCCCTGACTTGCCCAGCGTTCCAAATTGCCTGATGAGGGAATCGGCTTGCCCAAATCTGTGGCTATTTCTTTAAAAATATTGACCAGCGAAGGTGGCGAAGCTATGCCATCACTCACCGAAAAGGAAAGCCCGTTTGCCTGTCCTGCCCCATGATACGGGTCTTGCCCAATAATCACCACTTTTACCTCCTCAAAACTACACTTTTCAAAAGCGTTAAAAATATTTTTGCCTGCGGGATAAATCGTCTGCGTTTTGTATTCCTCTTTGATAAACTCCACTAAGTTTTTGAAATAATCTTTCTCAAACTCTGCGCTTAATTTTTCTTTCCAAGAAGGTGCAATTTTTACTTCCATAATGGTATAAATTGAGTAAGTAGTTATGAATTATGAGTTATAAGTTATAAATTATGAATTAATCGCAGCGGCGAACCGCACAAATATCTCATAATCATTGGTTTATGCAATAATTGTAATATAAACTAATTCTGTGTGGTTACTTAGTCAATGAATGATTAATGATGAGTGGTGAATGAATCACAACGACAAACTGCACAAAATATTGATAAACAACACATTAAAAGATAAAACGAAAAAGTATGAACTGCTTAATAACCAACTGTTTAAAATAAATTAATTTTTGACAATTACTGTTGGATTAAAAACAAAACCACGTGCGTCGGCGCGCTCCTCAAAATCTATTTCTAAGCCCATCAGATACATCATCTGGCGTTTTTCATAATAAACAGGAATATCTTGTTCTATGTATGTCAAATCACCCTCTTTGGGTTTATCGAAGCCCAAGCGAAACTTTGCGCCCCCACAGCCACCGCCGCCCTGCACCAATACGCGCAAACCATACCCCGCAGGAATATTCTTATGAGCAATAATGTATTTGATTTCTATTGCCGCTTTGGGTGTTATTTTTACAGGTACTAACATTTTTTGTTTTCTGTTTTACAAAGTTAAAAAAAAACAGGCAATTTCAACTATACTATGGCGTAAAAATATGCTTTTCATCTCCTTTTTTTTATGCCTTTGGTATTTTCCTCAAAGGTCTTATAAAAATTGGCACTCAAATTGATTAATATAAGATAAGTGCTAATAGAAATAGTGAATAGCTTGATTATAAGCAAGTTCGCTACTTTTTAAAAACACATCAAACCCCTCAATTAAAAACACGAAATCTCTTTTTAAGATTTTATCAAATCAATAAAGCTATAGCGAATAGCTGTTATATCCTATTACTTTTTTTAAGTATTTTAAACAACATGAATAATAATAAATACGCGAATAATAAATACGCGCCCAAAGATTACGAAAGAAAAGCTACGCAACGCTTTTTGACAGCCGTATTAGGAATTGTGTTACTTGGCGGGCTGGTTTTCTATCTTTTTATGCCAGCAGAAAGCACCACCGTAATGGCTGATGAGCCAGAGGAGGAAACAATATTGGCTTTTAATGACGAGAAAGTGGCTGACCCTGCGCCCTTTGAGGAGGTCAAAGAAGAAATTGTGCCGCGCCCTGAAGAAAAAGAAATCGCGGAAAAAAACGTTGTTATTAAAAAAGAAGAACCCAAAGAACCTATCAAAAAAGAGGTAGTCAAAGAGGTAGCAAAGAAAGAGTCAGTGAAGAAATCAACAGGCATCGATGAAACCGAAGCACTCATTTTAGTTGATGAAATGGCTACTCCACAAGGTGGTTTTGAGGCATACTATCGCTATATCAGAGAAAATATGCCCTACCCTGCGGAGGCTATCAAGCAAGGCATCGAAGGCAAGGTTACAGTTGCTTTTATTGTAGATAAAGAAGGTAACTTGCACAATATCAATATAAAAAGAGGCTTAGGGCATGGTTGCGACGAAGCGGCAATGCGCGTGGTCAAAGAAGGCGGAAAATGGAAACCTGCTAAAAACAAAGGTGGATTGGTGATGCAAAAGATAACTTTGCCTATCTCTTTCAAACTGGGCAACAATGAGAAAGGACAAAACTAAGGTTTAGTATCATACTTTACTTTTGGCGAATAATTAATTCAACTTTTTTATGGGTTTCTAAACTCCGTTAAGTAGTAAGACAAAATAAAAGTACATTAAATGGTTCGGCATACCGATTTAGGCGAATGATTTGATTATTACTTATTTACTTCGCCTAAAGTCTAAAGTGGGTACTACCCAGACGATTTACATTTGTCCAATCACTTAGGAGTTTTATATTCAATTTTCATACAACTCCTAACGGGGTAGAAATACATTTATATTGACTTTTTCTACCAATATTTAACACCTACGGTGTATTTTTATACGACTATTTATTTTTGTTGAGTAACTGAACGGTCTATTAGAAAAACAAATATTCCTAAATTAAAACAAGCCAGAAAAATGTTTTTAAGTTTAATTCATAAAATGTATGGTAGTATTTGAGCATAAATACGCACATTTGAACTAAATTTGTTCAAATTTATTGAATGAAACTTATTAACATCATACAGTGAAACAAAGTTTGCGCTTACATACTGCCATTGCTATTGTGGTTGCTAACATGGTAGGGACAGGGGTTTTTACAAGTTTAGGATTCCAAGTCATTGATATTCAGTCTGTTTTTACGTTGCTCATGCTCTGGTTTGTGGGTGGAGTGATAGCACTTTGTGGTGCTTTTAGCTATGGTGAGTTGGCGGCGAGTATGCCGCGTTCGGGGGGCGAATATCATTTCCTATCTGAGATTTATCACCCTGCGGTGGGGTTTGTGGCGGGCTGGGTTTCTGCCTCTGTGGGCTTTGCAGCACCTACTGCGCTTGCAGCGATGGCTTTTGGCAAATACCTCAAAACGGTTTTTCCAGATATTCCCGAAGTGCATTTTGCGGCGGGTGCGGTTTTGTTAATCACACTTATTCATGCCAATAGCGTGTATTGGGGGAGTAGGTTTCACAATGTTTTCACCTTCATCAAAATTTTATTGGTGGTGGTTTTTATTCTTTCTGCTTTTTTTGTTCAGAACGCACAGCCAATTAGTGTACTCCCTGACGCTCAGAGTTTTGCCTTATTATTAAGTCCACATTTTGCGGAATCACTGATTTATGTTTCCTACGCGTACACAGGCTGGAACGCCGCCGTTTACATCACCAGTGAGATGGAAAATCCTCAAAAAAACCTGCCAAGGGCATTACTGATTGGCACTTTGTTGGTATTGGTCATGTACGTTTTGCTCAATTTTGTTTTTCTTTACACCGTAGCCATGGGTGGCTTGAAAGGTCAATTAGAAGTGGGATTTCTCTCTGCCCAACAAATTTTTGGAACGTTAGGGGCTGAAATCATGTCAGTTACCATTTCCTTATTGCTTATCTCGACCATGAGTGCTATGATTTTTGTGGGTCCCAGAATCACCAAACGCATGGGTGAGGACTTTGAGGGCTTGCGTATTTTCTCCAAAACAAATGCTCAACAAATCCCTGTAATTTCTATGCTTTTCCAAACGGGGCTGACCTTACTTTTTATTTATACATCCTCCTTTAATCAAGTGCTGACCTATGCCTCTTTTGCCCTGATTTCTATTACCTCGCTTACAGTGGCTGGAGTTTTTGTGTTGCGGTACAAAAAACCAACACTCCCGCGCCCCTACAAGGTTTGGGGTTATCCTTTTACGCCTGCGATTTTCTTGGCATTAAACCTTTGGACGCTGATTTATGTATTTCAAAAAAGCACTTTTGAATCTTTGATTGGCATTGGAATTATGGTATTGGGCTTGGTATTTTATTTTTTGACGCGAAAAAAATGAGGTTTTGAAAATTTTGGAGTTGATATAAATAGGTGAATTTCATACCTTTGCACCATGAAACAGCAAATCTCCCTTGTGATTCCTCCTGAAATTGCCTTTGAAAAAGAAAGGTTTTTTGAGTATGTGCGTAAGCAAGAAAAACTACAATCTGTTGAAAATCTGCATATTAGGCAAATTCGTCGGTCTATAGACGCGCGGTCGAAACAAGTGAAGGTAAATGTAAATGCGGAGATATTTATTGATGAATTTCCTTCCCAAAGAATTACGTATCAACGTCAATATCCTGATGTGCGCCTTGCGCCCCAAGCGATTGTGGTGGGTGCAGGTCCCGCAGGAATGTTTGCCGCTTTGAGGCTGATAGAGCTGGGAATCAAGCCAATAGTGATAGAACGCGGCGGAGATGTGCGCGCCCGCAGACGCGACTTGGCAGCAATTAACAAAGACCATATCGTTAATCCTGAATCTAATTATTGTTTTGGGGAAGGTGGCGCAGGGACTTATTCTGATGGCAAACTTTATACTCGTTCTACCAAACGTGGTGATTTTCAACGTATTCTGGAAGTTTTTGTGGCGCATGGAGCAAGTGAGGAAATCCTGATTGACGCGCACCCCCACATAGGCACGAATAAATTGCCTGCGATTGTTACGGAGATTCGTCA
>JAAFJS010000263.1 GCA_013298985.1 Cytophagales bacterium | reverse complement strand
GGTTTTTATGAAAAAGAAGCCCATTTTGGTACTTTGGGCGTGATAAGCAACACCACAGAAATGCAAGAGGTGGAAATCATCGATATTGAGGCAGAAGTGGTAGAAAAGCAGAAAAACAGCAAGGACATAAAAAAAGGGTAGTTCTTAAAAAGTGTGGATAGGATAAAGAACTAAGCATAAAATTTTGTAATTTTGAGTAATTACACATCAAAATCCAAAAAATATGCTTAGTACCACAAATATAGAAAAATGTCCGCATTGTGCAAGTGAAAATATAGTAAAAGATGGTTTTACAAAAGGAAGGAATCAGCGTGTTTTGTGTAAAGAATGTAACAAAAGCCGAGTCTTACATAAAAAAAATGCTTTACCTTTCTCTTTTGAACAAATTAAAAGAGCTTTTTTAGAAAGGTTAAGCCTGTGTGGAGTATGTCGTATTTTTCTCATTAGCTATTATCAAGTATACAAAATGCTCAATTTGAGTTTTATGGTAATGCCTAAGTTCAAAACTTGGGTTTTGGCAAAGCCTGCTTCAGATGATGTGCTTGAATTTGATGAATTATGCGGGTTCTGTGGAAAGAAGAAGCATAAACAATGGCTTTGGGCAGCTTTGAGTAGAAATACTCGGCAAATTGTGGCTTATGTGATAGGGGATAGAAGTGAAAAAACTTTTAGACGTTTGATTAGGAAAATTCCCATAGAATGGCTCAAAATACAGAGCTATAGTGATGCTTGGAAATCGTATAGTTTATTACTTTCCAAAGGAAATCACAATATGATTGGAAAAGAAACAGGGCAAACTAATCATATTGAGCGTTATTGGGCAACACGTAGGGCAAGAATGTCACGATATGTGAGAAAAAGTCTATCTTTTTCACGAAAACTACGCTATCACCACTTAGTTACGAAACTTTTTATCATGGATTACAACCTGCAATGTTTATCCACACTTTTCTGATAGCTACCATCGTATCCCTGTATCTTGTATTGTGCGGGATAGCCAGGTCCCCCTCCTTCACAGGATTTATTAGCTGGTACTGCCTCTGCTCTACCATTAGAAATAGGCTTAGAAGTTACATTTACCTTTCTTACTTCTATGCCTTTACTCTTATCTGTTTCATTGGTTTGGAATAGCAATGCTATTTTAGAGGCATCTCCGTCCGTAATCACCTTGATTACGTCTTCGCCATGTAGCTGTATTTCCTTGCCTATCTGTACAATCCCGCGCCTTTCCACCAAACGGGCAAGGTACAGGCTGTAAATTTTGAGTCTGTATCCATTTTCGTGCGTTGCATTCATAAAATCTAAGCTACTTGCCGCAAGGTCTGTTACATAAGCATTCTTGATGATGCGCTGTTGCTGCTCTTTGCTTAGAAATTCTTCTTTTTCTCTAAGTGCTACTTCTGTATCTACTACATCTTCAAAAAGGCTTCGCAAGGAAACAAAGCCTAACTTTTGCTCCCAAGCGTCTAATTCTTTCCTGCCTTTGTTGTTTAGTGCTTTCACTGTTTCCTCAAAAGTTTTTTGGTCTTTAAAAATCAAAAATTTTGCAACGCTTTCCTCTGTTTTTCCGTTAGGGATAGTAGAGGTACTGTAGCTACCTATGCTAATGCCCTCTGTGTAGATTTCTATCGGATTGATGATGGTCTTCGCCTCACTATCTGGAGAAATCTTGTTTGGCTCATTACACGCAAGCAGCAAACTCATAGACAATATTACGAACTTTACTACACTTTTTGCGAATTTTCTTACTGTTTTTTTTCATGATAAAATGTTAAATTTGTTAGCGTTTAAACTGAATTATCATAAAACCCTACACTTGCAAGTATTTTGTGCTTTACTTGCTACAAAGGAAAATAACTTTAATGAGAAAATAACTATCAAAACCCCAATAAGATATGACTGAAACGCATATATTCATATTACTCATAAAATAATTTTGTTGTATATTTAAAAAATAAAAAAACAACCTGTTACCTTTGATTCATTACTTTTAAACAATATTACTTACTTTTAAACAATACTACTCATGTAATAAAAATGTATTTATCGCCCTTATTCAAGCTATTTTAATTATGCGAAAGCCACCTGTTTTTATTGACACCATCGCCATTAGTGAAAAAGTCAAAGCAACCCGCAAAGAAAAACACTTACACCAGAAAGAAGTTGCTGGTTATTTGGGTGTTACCCAATCTAATTACTCTAAAATGGAAAATGGAGTGATTACCATTAATGTAGAACAGATAGCAAAGCTTGCCATTTTGTTTGAGAAAGAAATAAACTATTTTTTTGCAGATAGTTTTGCCCCCCCTCCCCTACTAATTCATTGATTTTCAAAAGGTTGAGAATTATAAAACGCCCTAATTAGCCACCAAGCCCAGCCTCCATTTCTCAATGGTTTCGTACCAGATAGCCCCATAGTCCGATTTGCGGATAAGTTCGTAGTGCTTCTCGCTGAACTGATTGGCTTTCTGCACAAAGGCAAAAGTAACTTTGATATTGCCTGCATTTAGCTCATACGTCCAGAGTTGTTGGTTGCCTTTGGTACTGATTTGGGGTGCGCCAAAAGCAATATAAATCATGCCCATATCTGTTTTCCAGCCTTCTTTGTAGGTGGTGTAGGCGCGGTTGGCGTACTCTACGCGCTGGTAGTAGAGCTTGATGATGCGTTTGGCATTTTCCTCATTTCCACCCTGTTGTAGCCAGTATTGGTCTAAGGCATTTTTCTTGTTGGTGGCGTTATTTATCTGATTGAGTTCCTCTTGGGTAGAAATATAAATCAGAGATTCGACCAGATTTTCCACCTTGCTAAATCGCGGGTAGTTAGCTTCCATCACATTAAAACCGATGCCTTTGGTGCTGGAAGTATCCGCCTGAGCAAAGTACAAACCCTTGTTTGCCAGTGTAAAATTGGTGTTGGAATTGATGGCAAAAAATGAATCTACACTCACATTTTGGCTCACACTCAGGTTGTTTAGCTGCATGGGGGGCAGCGCGGGCAGAAAGTTTTGCTTGATTCGATATACGTACACAGGCACATCATCACCCTCGAAGCGCAAGGTGTCTTGCCTGCTCACGAAGTTATCAAATACCTGTCCTTGCGTTTTGTTTAGCGTAAAAGGTAGTGTTTTTTCTGTTTTTCCCAGACTTATCTCCTTGATAAGCAGTTGCTTAGTTTCTGTATCTTCAATCCTCAGTACCATAACGGCAGGCATGACTTGTGGCTTGACCATGCCCACACTGAGGTAAAAACTATTGCCTTTTTTCTGCACAAAATTGCTGGTGGTATTGATAGAATCCTCTTTCAACACCTGCGAACTCTCAAAAGTGGGCTTGACCTGATAGGAAAGGCGAACGCCCTGCAAGGTGGTCGCGACATAGAGCCTCTCAATGTCCAGTTCCAAGAAAATCTCTAACAACATTCCCTTGTTCACTACCTTGGCATTACAGTTCACGCCTGTTACTTTGGAAGGGACAGAAGAAGTGGGCTTGGAGATAGGCAAACAGCCATAGACCAAAAGCAACAACACACTACAAACGATATATTTCATAAAAAGATAATCAATGAGTGAAGAATATGGTACATTTTTATTTTAAGGTTTGTTTTCCCTATTTTATCTTTGTCAGACATTTTTTGACAAAAATTCATGGCAATAAGGCACACCTTTTCATACAAAGCTACGATTTTGTTTTGAAAATAAAGAATGTGAAAACGGAGTATTAAACTAAAAGATACTGCCACCAATATCAATTATTTTTCTTATCTTTGCACCCTAAAATTAGAAATCTCTTGAAAACAAAGTCCTATAAAAAAGATAAAATCAATATTATCACGCTGGGTTGCTCAAAAAATGTGGTAGATTCAGAAGTGATGCTTACCCAACTCAAAGGTAATCAGCTTAATGCCACGCATGAGTCCAAAAAAGATGATGCCAATATTATCATTGTCAATACTTGTGGCTTTATCGAGCGCGCCAAGCAAGAGTCTATTGATACCATTTTGCGATTTGCTGATGCTAAGGAAGAAGGTAAAATTGACAAACTCTTTGTAGTAGGTTGTTTATCAGAACGTTATAAAGAAGATTTGGAAAAAGAAGTGCCTATGGTTGATGCCTTTTTTGGTACACGCGACCTGCCTGCCCTGCTCAAAAAGTTTAATGCAGACTACAAACACGAGCTAATTGGCGAGAGAATCACCACCACTTCTAAGCATTATGCCTACCTCAAAATTTCCGAAGGTTGCGACCGTCCTTGCTCGTTTTGTGCTATCCCCATCATGCGCGGCAAGCACGTTTCTAAACCTATGGAACAGTTGGTGAATGAGGCAAGTAACTTGGCAAAAAATGGCGTAAAAGAATTGGTTTTGATTGCCCAAGACCTCACCTATTATGGATTAGATATTTACAAAAAACGCAATCTGGCAGACCTGCTCAAACAGCTATCAGATGTGAACGGAATAGATTGGATTCGCTTGCAATATGCCTATCCAGCAGGTTTTCCTTTGGAAGTGCTGGACGTGATTGCTGAAAGAGAAAATATTTGTAAGTATTTGGATATGCCTTTGCAGCATGGGTCAAGCAAAATGCTTAAACTGATGCGTCGCGGCATTACGCGCGAGAAAACCGAAGAACTCATCAGCACCATTCGCAGTAAAGTGCCTAATATTGCCCTCAGAACGACTTTAATCGCAGGACACCCCCAAGAAACCGAAGAAGACTTTGAGGAGATGCTTACTTTTGTCAAAGAAATGCGTTTCGACAGATTAGGCGTTTTTCCGTATTCACATGAGGATAATACGCACTCTTTCAGCATGATAGATGACATTCCCGAAGAAATAAAAGAGGAACGAACGGCATCAATCATGGAAATCCAGCAGGAAATCTCCAAAGAAATTAATCAGGATAAGATAGGAAAGACGCTAAAAGTGCTTTTTGACCGCAAAGAAGGCGGATACTTTGTAGGGAGGACGGAATTTGACTCGCCCGAAGTAGATAATGAGGTATTGGTTGATGCCAAGGCAAACTATGTACGTATGGGCGATTTTGCTCAGGTACAAATCACTGATGCTGAGGAGTTTGACCTGTTTGGCGAGGTGGTGAAATAACAACAAAACAGGTGATGAGAGCTTTCGCAAAAAATCACAAACTTTAACATTGATTTACTTTGAAATACAAAGTTCTTTTTATAATTTTGTATTCATCATTTAACTAAAACTGTATAAAAATGTTTGCTAACTCATTGATTAATAGGTATAAAATACCATCTTTTGTAGAGGTTTTATTTCCTGCATTTTGTCTTTCTGCCTTTGCAAGTATCATTCTTTTCTTTCGTATGTTCAAGGCGGGCATAGGGGAGTTTTGGTTTTTGAGTTTTGGTTGGAACTTATTTTTGGCATGGGTGCCTCTTTTTATTGTTCTTTATCTACAAAAGTTACATCACCAACAAAAATTAGACAAACTCACTTTATTTATTGGCTTGTGTTTTTGGTTATTGTTCTTGCCCAACTCCCCTTACTTGATTACTGATTTGCTGCATTTGAAGCACCGCGACAGTCCTATCATTCCTGTTTGGTTTGACACCTTATTCTTTTTTACATTTGCCTTGGCGGGTTTACAGGCGGGTTTGTTTTCACTATACTCTATTCAAAACCTTCTTAGTCAATACTTTAAACCTCGTTTAGTTTGGGGTTTTGTGCTATTGGTTTTGGTGCTTACGAGCTTTGGCATCTATTTGGGTCGTGAGCTTCGTTGGAACAGTTGGGACATCATAGCCCAGCCTTTTGACCTGATGCAGAGTATTTTTTTCCAAATTATCAATCCTGCGGCACTCAAATTTACCGCTATTTATACGATTGCGCTGAGTATCTTTTATCTCATGTTCCTACAAAATGTGAGAAAAAATTAAATTTTTCTTGAAAAACGCATAAAAACATACTTTTAAAACCAATAAAAAAGCGACATGAGCCTTAGGTTTCAGACTCATGTCGCTTCGAATGATAAATTTTGGTGTAATTGCTGACTATGAAAAGTTTACAAACAAACCTAAAACTACGATTTACCTATAATAATCGTCATTTTTCATAATCACAGCAAGCACAATGTAAGCAAGCACAGGAAAGCCTACGCCAAGAAAAAAAGAAGCGATAAAGCCAATTCTAACAATGGCGGGGTCTATACCGAAATGCTCGCCAAGACCACCACACACGCCTGCCAACATTTTATGACGTTCTGATTTGATAATATTCATATGAATTAATGATTAAATTTTGTTTAAGTTTTTGTTTTTATGAGATTTAATTTGACTTTAATAGTTATACGATAAAATCTCAGGTTTAGATACATTTTTTTGGTTTTTTATTTTTAATGACCCCAAATCAAGATAAGCCCTATCATTTCCCTTGCCGAACCCAAGCGGAACGGCAGAAAGGTTAATTAATAAAATACTGACTATCAGAGAGTTAATTTGCATTAGACCGCAAATTATTCAAACATAGATTACGAACTTAGTGCCTAAAATTTCCCTTCCCTAAAACAAAGAAATTTTGCTATGCTTGTAATTCTAAGAATTTCAGGTTGTCTGACAATTTTTGTGGCAGACTGAGTTTCTACGAGTTCCCCCCGCTAAAGCGAGGGGTTAGATTAACCCCTCGCTTTAGCGGGGGGAACTTTCCACAAAAATTGTCAGAGTATCGAATTTCAAAGCAAACTCTATCCTATTTTTTTAACTATATTTTATGAAAAACAAACATTTTCACATAAGTTTGTAGAAGTGTTATTTTCTGTTTGTTCAATAATTGTGTTGTTTGTCTTTTACGAAAATATATGATTACAGAAATTACGATAAAAAACTATAAATCAATTCTTTCTGAAACTATCCCACTCTCCAATGTCAATGTTTTTATTGGCGAAAATGGTTGTGGGAAAACAAATATTTTGGAGGCGGTGGCTTTTGCAAGTTGTGCAGAAGAAAATAATGTAAATATTGAAAATCTATATTCTAAGGGTGTAAGAAATGCAAAGCCTTCTCTGGTTTTTAGCTCTTTTGCAGGAAAAAAGCAGAAAGACGAGTTTTATCTTAATTTTGATTTTAGTAGAAATTTAGAAAATGAAAAGCCAATAGTGCAATCTTATAACTTAAAAGCTGAAAATAAAGAAGACTTTTTTGCAAAGTGGGAAGTAAAAAAAAGATTTGATTATTATGACACAAAACATGATATAAGATTTCTCAATATGCTTAATAAAGCTAAAAAAGAAAAAGGATTTTGGTCAGCCGATGAACTCTTAGAAAGTAAGGTTGCCGAATTTATACAAGAATTAACAGTTAATGAAGAATTAAGAAATGAGTTTTTGGGGAGAAGTAAAGTTAATAATTTAGATAGTACAAAATTAGAGAATTTTATTATCTACACTTTGAATACCAAATCTTTAAGAGGTATATACACAGAGAGCAAAAAAGAGCCATTAGGCATTAATGGAGAAAATTTAGATATTTTGTTAATGTCTTTTGATAAAGAAGAGGCAGAGGAATTAAGAAAATATAGCAGGCTCATTTCTTGGCTTGACGATTTTTTTATAGATAAGGAAAATATTTTGATGTTAAGTACATGACAAAAAGCAAAACAGACTATTTTCCAAACGATTAAAACCTGTCAAAAGGAATTTAGACAAGTAATCTAATCCATATTTGAATACACTTACTGCTCTTCTG
>JAAFJS010000262.1 GCA_013298985.1 Cytophagales bacterium | reverse complement strand
AAAGCTGACATTACTCAGAAACTCATTGAATACGAGATAGATACAAATAAAGTAAAACTTTTTATTCACCCTACCAATGATGCGTGGTGTCGCGACCATGGTCCCGCTTTTGTGGTGAACTATGCAGAAAAAAAGAAAGCCGTAGTCAAATGGAAATCCAATGCTTGGGGAGATAAATATCCTCCGTATGACCTTGATAATCAGATACCTATTCTGATTGGGGAAAAACTAAAATTACCTATTTTTTACCCCAATATCGTTATGGAAGGTGGCGCGGTAGAGTTTAACGGTAAGGGAACGGTGCTGACTACGACTTCTTGTCTGCTGAACCCCAATAGAAACCCTCACTTAAATCAAGCTCAGATAGAGCAGTATCTCTTTGATTATTACGGAGTTGAGCAAGTTTTGTGGCTGGGTGATGGTATCGTAGGAGATGATACAGATGGACACATTGACGACCTCACGCGCTTTGTCAATGAGGATACGGTGGTAACGATTGTGGAAACGAATAAAAATGATGAAAACTATATTCTTTTGCACGAAAACTTAGAAAAGTTAAAAACCATGCGTTTGCTCAATGGCAAACAACTGAATATCATAGAGTTACCCATGCCTGCGCCACTCATTTACGAAGAACAGCGTTTGCCTGCTTCCTATGCCAATTTTTATATTGGGAATGAAGTGGTCTGTGTACCTACTTTCCAAGACGCACAAGATGAAAAAGCATTAGAAATCTTGCAAAACTGCTTCCCAGATAGAAAAATAGTGGGTTTAGATTGCACTGACGTAGTTTGGGGGTTGGGGACTTTCCATTGCCTAAGCCAGCAAGAACCAATGATTTGATTGTTTTTTTTAACTCTCTATCCTAAACGGTTTTTCATAAGTTGGCTCTACCATTTTCCATATCCTGCCTGTGTAGTCCTTGCCGTCCAGCATAGCAAACAGAACGGCAGGATATTGAAGCGTTTGGAAGTAAAGTGCCGTATCTTTGCGATTGCCCAAGTCTTTGAAATTTTCCTTGCAGTAAGTTTCAATGTCCTGATAATGAGTAGTTAATTCATGTACTATTTTTTTTACCCAGTCATAAAACTCGTCAGGCACGCGCTCCAGCACTTGGTCAAGCGACTGATTGCTGGCTAAAAATTCCCAAATATTTCTGGAAGAAACCTGCGTCAGAATCCTGTGGAGGCGCACATATTCCTCAAACTTGACCTTGACGCGAAATCCTGAAGCAAACTTAATGACGAATCCTTCTTTGTTGTCTTCTTGCAAAGTTTTCAAGATATTGAGGTCTGCAATTCCATCATAACGCTTTACCAGAGGGAAACCAATTTCGGGTAAGATTTCGTCCTTACCTGTCTGATTATCAATGACTGCCAGCAAGATGAGGTCTTCCTTTGCGCCATAATCAATGACGATTCGGTTTTCAGGATAAATAATTTCGAACAGATAGGTTTTTCCTTGCTTGATGTGCGGAAGCGCATGAGCATATTTTTGATGGAGCAGTTGAGTGGCTTTGATAGATTGCTTGCTATTGAACGAACCTCTGGTAGCTATAAAAATTTGGTTTTCAAACTGATAAAGGATTCCCAAAGAACCGTCCAATTTTTCATACACCTCGAAACTTTCCTCAAAACTGCCCAAAGGTATATTTTCTTGTTTGTGTTCTTCTAAATTGAAAAACTTTTGGAAAGGACGCGCTACTATTTGGTAGTTTCTATCCATAATCAGCCCCCTGCAAAGCATCGTCCATTCGTTCCATACGCGGTCGTACTGCGCTTTGGGGGAATAGTTATAGATTCGAAGCTCGCCAGAAGGGTGTTCCTGAACATGGATATAATTTTCTTGGATAAGTGTTTCTAAAAGTTGGAAATCCATTTGGTATTTTTTGTAGTAGAAGTAGTGTTCCCACTATTAATTGACATTCAAGAGATAAGCATTCCGTAGTTGTAATTGTTAGCCCCACGCCTTAAAAGGAGTAGTTAACGATAACCCCTCGCTTTATTTAGTGGGGGGAACTACCAATCAATCCTCAATAATGCTCAAATATCAGTTTTAAGCTGACTCTTTTAAAGGGCAACATCTGAGAGGAATTTAATCCGCATCAGGCGCAGTTCTTCTTCGGAGTATTCTTCTTCGCCCATGGTTTCTAAGGCGAGGGCGATATTATCAGTTTCTGCCCCCATAAAATAATCAAAAATATCTTGTTGCCTGTCCTCGTCCATGATTTGATTGATGTAATAATCTAAGTTGAGCTTCGTGCCTGAATAGCAGATATGCTCTATTTCCTCAATCACTTCGTTCATTCCCACACCTTTTGACTGACATATTTCTTCCAAATCTACTTTGAGGTCTATCTGCTGAATGATAAAAATCTTGATTTTTGATTTATTTACCATCGATTTGATGACCACATCTGAGGCGGTTTCTATGTCATTTTCCTCTACGTATTTGGCAACTAAATCTATAAATTGCTTCCCAAATTTGCGTGCTTTACTTAGCCCAACGCCATTGATTTGCGAAAGTTCCTCCATCGTAAGGGGATAGGTCGTCGCCATTTCCTCCAAAGAAGGGTCTTGGAAAATGACATATGGCGGAAGGGACATTTGCTTCGCCACCTTTCTGCGAAGCCCTTTGAGCAAGTCAAAAAGCACTTGGTCGTACGAACGCGTTTGTTGCGCGCCTGCGTCGGGGTCATCTTCTTCGCTTTCTGTATTTTCGTAGTCGTGGTCTTTGGCAAACGTGATGGGCGCGGGTCTTTGCAAGAACTTTTCGCCTCTGTCCGACATTTTGAGTATGCCAATATTGTCCACATCTTTTTCCAAAAAATCATACAAAAGAGCCTGCCGAACGACCGAAACCCAGTGCTTTTGTTCGTCATCTTTTCCCTTTCCAAAAATAGACAGTTGTGTATGCCCATAGCTGACTGCGTATTCATTAGCCACGCCGCGAATTACATCAGCCAAGTGTTCGGCATTGAAGCGTTGCCCAGTTTCTTTGGCGGCATGAAGCACCAAAAGCAATTTTTCTTTGGCATCAAACGTTTTTTCCTTGGGAATGTGGCAGTTGTCGCACCCACCACTTTCATTGCAAAGGGCATCTTTGTATCTTTCCCCAAAATAGTGCAGGAGTTGCCTGCGCCTACACACCGAAGATTCGGCATACGAAGACATTTCGCCCAGTAAATACCTTGCGTTTTCTCGTTCTGTAACCGATTTGTCTTTATTAAATTTTTCTAATTTCAAAATATCATTGGGGCTATAAAACATGAGGCAATGCCCTTCCAACCCATCGCGACCAGCCCTTCCAGTTTCCTGATAATAGCCTTCCAGCGATTTGGGCGTGTCATAATGAATCACAAAACGCACATCGGGCTTGTCTATCCCCATTCCAAAGGCAATCGTAGCCACAATCACGTCAGCATCTTCGTTCAGAAAAGCGTCTTGGTTGTGTACGCGTATCTCTGCGTCTAAGCCCGCGTGATAGGGCAGAGCCTTGATGTCATTCACTTTGAGCAATTCGGCTATCTCCTCTACTTTTTTTCGACTCAGGCAATAAACGATACCTGACTTGCCTTTGTGGTGCTTGATAAACCTGATGAGTTGTTTGCGCGTATTCATCTTGGGCTTTACCTCATAGTGCAAATTAGGGCGGTTGAAGGACGACATAAAGATGTCAGCCTCTTCCATTTGCAGGTTTTTCTGAATATCAGTTTGTACTTTGGGCGTGGCGGTGGCGGTCAGCGCAATGATGGGAAAATTGCCAATGAGGTCTATAATCGTCTTGATTTTGCGGTATTCGGGGCGGAAGTCGTGTCCCCATTCGGAGATACAATGCGCCTCGTCAATGGCTACAAACGAGATATTGGAGTTTTTGAGGAAAGCAATATTTTCTTCTTTGGTCAGCGATTCGGGCGCAACATAGAGTAGCTTCACCTCGCCGTTCAGTGTTTCTTTTTTGACTTTGGTAATCTCAGCCTTAGAAAGCGTGGAGTTCAGAAACTGAGCATTCACACCCAAGGCATTGAGCTGGTCGACCTGATTTTTCATCAGGGCGATTAATGGCGAAATCACTATCGCCGTCCCACCCATCGTTACGGCGGGGAGTTGGTAGCAAAGCGATTTTCCTGCGCCCGTAGGCATAATCACAAAAGTATTTTTGCCACTTAATATGTTTTTGATAATCGTTTCCTGATTACCTCTGAATTGTGTATAGCCAAAAACCTGTTTGAGGCTATCTTTCAACGTCGACGTAACGTTTTTCTCTAATGTCTGTGTCATCTTCTTGTCGTCGTTTTAGTAAACATTGCGTTTCGTTTTTTATATTAGATATCTTCTTGCAGATTAAAACGCCGTTAGGTGTTTTAGTTGGTGCAAATATTTAATATTCAATATTTTAGGAACTCCGTAGGGGTTCAATCGCAGCGGTGAACCGTATTAAGCCTCTACGAGGCTTGTGAAAATAAGGAGATGCTTTATTCTACCAATATTTAAGCCCTAACGGGCTTGAAAACTCTAATTATTTAAGCATTTGTCTATTACACTAATTTCGTAGAGTTACTTACCGAAGTTTATTTAATAGCAAATAAAAGAGAATCACTAAGCCAAAAGTTTTAGTGGCACATTTCCCCAAAAAAGAAATAGATTAAGATTGAAAACCTAAACGTTATGGAATATGAGTGATACTGCTTATTTGTCGAATAATTTTTTTAGTAAATTTTGATGTTTAGATTTACTTCAAAAAGGTATTTTCACCCCCAAAGTATAAGTCATTTGTTTATCACAATGTAAATATATAAAATTAATGTTTGAATATTCCAAATAACATAGCTAACAATTAGGAAATTAATTTGTCGATAGCCTCTGCCAGCTTGCGGTCTTTGTCCGTTACTGTATTCCCTGCATCATGCGTACTGAGCCTGATAATCACTTTGTTATACACATTTGTCCATTCAGGGTGGTGGTTCATTTTTTCAGCCAAAAAAGCCGCTTTGGTCATAAAGCCAAACGCCTCGATGAAGTTGGTAAAAGTAAAAGTTTTGATTAATTGATTGTTTTCTTCTTGCCACATGGTAAAGTTGATTGTTTTGTATGGTAATATGATAATTTTTGTAGAAAGTTCCCCCCGCTAAAGCAAGGGATTAATTTAACCCCTCGCTTTAGCGGGGGGAACTCATAATCGCGCACTCTGCCACAAAATTGTCAGACATCTTTCTATATTTTTTGTTTTACATTTTCAGAAGTAATCCTAAACACCTTCCAAATTCTTTGATAAGTAAATATAATAAAAATTCAATGAATAATATTCCAAAAAGAGAGAGGAAAAATTAAGAATATTTTTTTTGAAAATATTTTGAATTGCTTTGGGTAGATAAGTCAGCTATTTTTTTTAATTTGCTAAATTTGCTTTCTAAACCTGATAAAATTATGAAAAAATTAGCCATTATTCTCGTATCATTCCTACTGCTTGGGCAGCTTTCCGCGCAGAATTTTACCATGAAAAATCTGCCTTTGGACAGCACTCAGGTCGTGAATGCGATTGCTGTGGAGTCAAGCGGCACGATTTGGTTTGGTACTGAAAAAGGATTGATTAGCCTTGATAAAAGTGGGCAACTCAAAAATACCAAAGTGCAAATTACTGGAGATACCACCCAAACGGGCATTGTCAGTAGTGTTTTTATTGATAGCCAGCAAAACAAATGGATAGGTACTTATGCTGGACAGGTTTTCAAACTTAGCCCGCAGGGAGTGTTGGAAAAATATGACTTTTCTAAGTTTGGTCATCCGCTTATTACCAATATCTTGACTGATAAAAATAACAATATATGGGTCAGCACCGCAGGCAATGGAATCTATACCATGAATGGCTCAAACATGATGAACCTCACGCAGGAAAACTCTTCTCTACCTCATAATCAAGTATTTGCGCTACACCTTGATAATCAGGGAAGCGCGTGGATAGGAACGACCAAGGGCTTGACCAAACTTACAGGTATCAATAACTGGGACAGAGAAAAGAAAATAGAAGGCGAAGTGAGCGCAATGGCGGAATACAATGGCGATTTGTGGGTGGGCGTGGTTGGATTGCAGGAAACAGAGCTTTGGAAGTTTGAAAACTACCGTAAATGGGTCAAGATAGAACTGCCCAACTTTTTGCGCTACACGCGTTTTATGAAATTTGTGTTTGATAAAAATGGCAAACTGTGGGCGGCTACCAATAAAATCGTTAATCTGGACAATGGCGTGTGGAATCTATATGGTGATGAAAATGGGCTAACTACCAACTCGACGACCTGCCTTACCTTTGACCAAGACAATAATTTGTGGGTTGGCTCGAATGGAAAAGGGCTTTTTACTACCGCCAATATCGCGATGCCCGCGACCGAAGACAAGAAACAACCTGTGATTAGGTTTGTGGAAGAAAAAAAGCCAACCGTTACAGAGTCAGAGGGTTTGAATCCCGAATTGGTAGATGAAAAACTGCTGGACAAGGCTATCACACTCAATATTCAGTTTGAGCAAAGCAAGTCAGATTTGCTGCCAACGTCTATCATCGAGTTAGAAAAATTAGTGGAAATCCTGAGCAGAAATCCTACTTGGCAGGTAGAGATTGGCGGGCATACGGACAATGTGGGTAATCCAAAACTCAATTTGCAACTGTCAGAACAGCGAGCTACGGTGGTCAGAGATTATTTGGTGCAGAGAGGCATTGATAAACAGCGCGTTACGACGGTGGGTTATGGTGGCTCAAAGCCGCTTGCCAATAACGGAGATTTGAAGAATCGTGAAAAAAATCGCCGCGTGGAGATTATTTTGCGTAAAGGAATGTAAGGGAAAGAGGAAGGAAACTGTTTCCTTCCTCTTTTTTGTTTCCATCTCTACTACTCTTGCCCAAATTCCAGCCAATGCAAATCCAAGCGTTTCCAGATATTGATGCCACCGCTTTGCTCCTCGTAGGCAATATAAAGATGGTGTACGCCTTGTTGTGGCGTTATTTTAGCCAAACTTTCTTCCATATCTTTTCCATTTACGGGAATTTGGGCTATCAGCGTTCCTGTGGGGCTGTCCATTCGCAAAGTCAGATTCCCTACCAGTTTGGGGCTGAACAGCTTGGTTTTGACTGATTTCAGCCCAGTCAAATCTATATTTTTAAAACAAATCCACGCTTTATTTTCATTGTAGCTCATCAATGTACCGCCTGTGATATTTTTCTTGGCAACTCCTTGGTGAAAAACATCTGCTTCTGCCGCGATTAGCTTGGCAGGGCGCAAACGCAGTATTTCCTGCCCCACCAGTCCGCCCTTATCTGTATAGCGCGCTATCAAAAAATAATTGCCTTGTGTTTGCGTTAATTGCACATGTCCTTTGGGCGCAATCTGAGGGCTGGGCTTGTTCAGAGCCAAAATGTAGCGCACCATTTCCGCCGCGTCTTCCCTGAGCAACTGGGGGTGAGCAGACATTTCATGGTCTTTTGTCCATACGCCGCCGCCGCCGTTGATGATTTTGTCCGTCAAATACACCAAAGAAGTATCGCGATAACGCTTAGAAATTTCCATGTAAGAAGGTCCGACAGATTTGCTATTCAGACCATGGCACGCCCTGCAATCACTTTGTTCCATCAGCGTTTTTCCTTTGAAAGTAAGCTCGCCCGTTGCCATCATACCTGCAATGTCCTCGCCTTCGGGGAGATAGTGAAACATAGCTTGGGTGCGATTTGGGTCTATGGTTTTGTCCTCTTGGTCAATGATTTTCAGGGCATAAT
>JAAFJS010000261.1 GCA_013298985.1 Cytophagales bacterium | reverse complement strand
ATCAAATGTTTCTATATCTATCCCAATAAGTCGGGTAGATTTTTGAGGGCTTTGCTTCAAAATTTTATACTTATCCATTTGTCTATCAAGTTTTTGACAAAAATAATATATTTCTGCAAGTTATCTAATATCAAAATTATGCAAATGATGCCAAAGAGGATATAGAACAATATTTGACAACGTTTACTAACAAAGTTACTTATACGGTGGAAATATGGAAAGAGCAAAAAAAGGCTTTCCAAAAATCTCAACGAGTTAGACTTGTTTATACTTTTGACCTAAAAGGGAACTTCTTAGACAAAAACTCTTTTAGCTATACTAACACAAAAGACATATCAGAAGGTTGGATTTTCAATTCTTCGGTTTCTTTCTACATGATAGAAGCTAATTATAAGTATGATACCAACCAATCATCAAATAAAAAGCTATATTTTTCCATTCCATCAGAGCATTCAAAAGGAAATAAGGGAGAAATGCTTTATTTTTATCAATTTTCCGCAAAAAGTTGGTATGACAATTATTCTTTATTCGTTGGGTCAAGATTAAATAATCAAAACACCATACTTCACTTGTTCAAAGTAAAATGAAAGGTAATCTCCAAAAAGGGGAATATGTGAACGTGCTAATTACAAGCTGTACAACGGGTACACTCTTGGGGGAAGTGGTGTAAGGGGAGAATGAAGGAATCTGGAATTGTATTTTTTAGGGATATTATTTCAAACTAATATTGATTTGTTAAAAATAACTACTCTCATACAAAATACATAAATAAGACATTAAATAAAAAAACAATGACACGTATATTCATTACTTTTATATTTATACTCATTAACTTGTCTAACTTGATAGCACAAGAAGATGCTCAAAAAGTATTTAGTTCTGGTGTTGCTAATTTAAAACAACGCAATTATGAGAAAGCAATCAATGATTTTACGATAGTATTGGAAAAAGGAAAGACTAAAGAAGGGCTTAAAATGTCCTACATTTATAGAGGCTTTGCCAAAGATGGACTTGGAAAATTCAATGAGGCAATAGCGGATTTTAATAAAGCAATTGAAATTGACCCAACAGATTTAGCGACTTATATTGATAGAGCTAATAGTAAAAGTTATTTAAAAGACTTTGATGGTGCAATAAGTGATTATAAATATGTAGTGTCTATTGATAGCTTAGGTAAAGATGCAGAAATTTCATACTTTTATCTTGGCTTAATTGCTTATAAAACAGCAGATTATAAGATTTCTATTTATTACTTTGACAAGATGCTCAAACTTGCGCCCTCTGATAGTGAGGCATATTTTAATAGAGGTGTTGCCAAAAGTATGCTCATGGATATAGATGGTTCAATAGCGGATTATGATAATGCAATTAAGTATAATCCTAACTATAAAGAAGCGTATGCAAATAGAGGGACAGCAAAAATAAATCTTTTAACGGGTAAGGGGAATATTAACCCAACAAAAAAGCAAACTACTGATGCTTGTAGTGATTTGCGAAAGGCAAAAGATTTAGGAGATAATACAGTTGATGATATGATATTCTTATATTGTGATAAAAAATAAACTCCATTTTATGTAGTTTGCTTTCCTATACTATCCTACAAACTTCCAAAACCTGTAGGAAAATTTGTAGAATTTAAAATAACTCAACTAAAACAATGGATACAGATAATGATATTGTATATCAGACATTTAAAACAATATTAGACAAAAATAATTTCAAAATTGTTCGTATTGATGAAGAAGAAATAATAACAATACAAAAAGATGAATGGATTGGAAAAGTAAGCCTTTATAATATCCGCAAAGAATACCAAAGAGATGCTGATATACAAGAAGTCATCAACTTTTCAAATTTAGTCATTCCAAGGGTAGAAAACAACTTACCAGATTGGGATATAATTAAGGATTTTGTTTACATTTCTTTCTTTCCAAGTGATTTTGATTTTCAAGATTTTATCAATAAACCAATTACCAAAGACTTTCACCAAATTTTTATTTGTCAATGGGGAGAGTTATTTTATTGGGTATCCAAACAAATGCTTGTAGATTGGGGTCTTAGTGAACAAGTTTTGGAAGAGCAAGTTTTAGAGAACTGTAAAAAAGCACTTAATGAAGCTGAATTACAAGTAAATATGGTTGAAGACCACAAATTAGGCTTTTTTGAGAGCAAAGACCATGAGAATTTAAAAGCCTCTTTTTTATCTGCACCCAATTTCAAAGAAAAAGTAATGCTTGAATTTGGATTTCCTATTTACGCAGTGATTCCTGTAAGAGATTTTTGCATTATTTTTTCGGAAAAGGATTTTGATTATCTCTCTCAACGGCTTGGAAATACTGTCATAGAAGAATATACAGAATCTGGCTATCCTATTACTATCGAAATATTAAAGATAACAGAAGAAGGCATTAATGCTGTTGGGAAATATGAAGTCCAAAAATAAAGTTTCTATTCTACGGCAAAAACTTTCAAAAAGGATTCTATTACACCACTTTAAATTTAAACCATTCTTATTCGTTCTTGAAAAGCATTGATTACAAAATCAAGCATATTTTTGTGCTTTTCAAGCGCAACGGCAAATTGTTATGAAAATAGAATATTTTGATTACTTATTTCAGCAATTTTGCCAATTTTTCAGCAGCATTTGATATTCCTTTTTTGCCATATTATTTTTATTAAGTAATTATACAAAACATTGATTATCAAAATCTTATAATAACTCATAATTACTAACTCATAACTACCAATACATTTCCGTCCTCATCACCTGCGACGACAATTTTGCTATCTTTGCTCATGTCCATTGCACTAATGTTGTGAGGAAGTTTGCCGATTTCATTGATTTTTTCTAATGATTTTCTATCTCTTACCACTATTTTTTGTCCTTCGGAATGGATAATTTGCGCTCCATGTACGCAGAAATGTCGAGGCGGTTCTTCTGTTTCACATTCATTGGTGATTTTGTTCGTTTCCCAATCATAAACGGTCAATTTTTTCTCACTGCCAGCAAATACAAATGCACTATCGCTTACTTTTGCAAAATCTATGACTTCTTGGGTAAATAACTTCCACTTTTTGAGGACTTTGAAGGTATCGGCATGAATCAGCGAAATCACATACGTTCTATCGCCTACTATTTGCCAAGTGTTAAAGACCAAGAGTTTTTCTGCGTCCCAAGTTCTCACTTGATAGCCCATTCTTATTCTTTTTTCTTGCTTGCGTGTGTAGGTAAAATGTGTATCTTCTTTCTCCAAACTAAATTTGACCAAAGTGCTATCATCAGAGATTGTAAATACTTTATTATCAATAATTTCCAATGAATTAATACGCTGTGAATGTAGCTGTGCAGCATGAGGAAAGCCATAATCGGTGCTATTTTTGGCGGCATATTTCAGGGCATTTTCGCCTTGCGAACTGATGATGCGTAAGTAACCACTTTCGGCGTATCCAGCGACTACATAGCTTTCTGCGCCCCACTCTTTCCAGCCCAAAGCACTGACAGAGTCGTAGTTAGTATCTGAAAAGGAGATGAGTTCCGTACCTGTGCCAATGTCATAGACTTTCAAGGGAGCCTCGACCGCACCGCAAGCAAAGCGGTCTTGGGAAGGAGCTATCTTGATGCACAGCACGGAAACTCCACCTGTTGTGATGTTTATCTCCATTGCAACTAATTTACTTTGATGCAGCCGTCTTTGATTTCAATGTTTGCGCCATCTTTGATTTCTACCTTGCCACAGTCTGTTTCGATAACGCACTTAGAACCACTGCCCTGAATCGTAACAGAAGAGGTTTTCGATGCGTCAAACTTCACTTCTTTGGAGTTGCCGTCCATGCTAACTTTCATGGTGTAGGACTTAGAATCTTTGTTATAATAGCGAATCGTTACTGCGGCAAAAGCCCTGTGAATAAAAAATAACGTTACTAAACTCAAAAATAAAATTGCTCTTTTCATGTTTTTTATTGATTTAAGTAATTGAAAATTAATTAATTATCTACCTATTCTTTTAACCATAAGCAAAACGGTCTTAGAAAGTAGCCATACTTATAAACAAATTAAGTAGCGATGTAAAATTAGTTTAGGTTAATAGTTTTAATTTAAAACATTGATTATTAAATGATTAAATTAATTTATCACTCATAACTAATCACTCATAACTCATAACTATTTACTTAATTTACTTTGACACAGCCATCTTTGATTTCGATGTTTTGCCCATCTTTAACTTCTACCTTGCCACATTTGCTTTCTATCACACACTTTGTCCCGCTTCCCTGTACAGTAGTGGAGGACGTTTTTGAAGCATCAAATTGTACTTCTTTGGAGTTCCCATCCATACTGACTTTCATGGTATGGGATTGTGAGTCTTTGTTGTAATAACGAATTGTTACTGCCATGTTTTTGTTTATTTAAGTGTTTTAAAATGAGTTAATTATCTACGTATTCTTTCAATTCTATTTTGGTAGAATCATTTTTGAGGTAATAGATTTGGATTTTGTCGCCTACATTGTATTTCTCAAACTCAGCCGTACTCACCTCTAATTCTATGCCTTGGAAATTACCAAATTTCATATCCTTAATACTCATGCTTTCCAAAATTTCATCTACTGTTTTATTCTTTTTTTCCTCTTTTTTCTTAGGATACGCCTTGTCGGGGTCAGTAAAGAACATCACATAAAAAATATTACTATTGCTGTATTTGCGACCTCTTTTCACTCTTTTAGTTTCCTTTCTGGAAATATTTGCCGTAACCAAAACGCCATTTTCTTTGAACCCGTTATGGGTTTCGCAAGAAATAAACGAAATTAAAATACAGAAAATCAAGTAGTTAAAAAATGAATTTTTCATAACAATTTATTTGCTTTTTTAATATAACTTCCATTTGGGCGAAGTTCTAAATACTTGTGAACGTACGCCTTATCGTTATTTTTCTTGAAAGCGGCAAGGCAAGCCTCCCAAATATTATCGTCCATCATACTGCTATCAGCCCCATTTTTTTCTGCCGAGAGGTAATATTCTATTGCCCTGTCGTACTGTTTCTGAAAGTGATAAGCCGCACCGATTTGACTTTCGCAGTCGCCTAAGCGAGTAGGATATTTTTCTGCCAAGTGCTGATACGCCTCAATAGTTTGCTGAAATGCTCCTTTTAGCATCAGTCCAGAGGCGGCATTAAAAGCCCTGGACTCATCATCTTGGGACATGACCGATAGAAAAGCCTCACGCATTTTTTGTGCTTGCGTGAAGTCCATGCCTTCGCTTGCGTCCTCTTCGTTGATGCGACCGTAGGCAGTTGTTTTGTCGTTTTTGTCTGTTTTACCAAATAAAAAATCGAATAGTCCCATGTGTCGTTAATTTTTTTGAGTAAAATTAACGCATAAAATAGAACTTAACTGCCTGTTTTGGCAAGTGTAGGCACTGGATTGGTAGGTGTAGGGGAGAAGTCAATAAACTTATTTTACTGCCATTTTGTCATTTTTATTTTAAGGCGTAAGATTTGTAAAAGAGTTTTTTAATTAGCTAAATTTGAGCAAAACTTGTTTTTATTTATCACCAAAATAGTTGGGGTTTAGCCTAAGCAAATTGATAAATCAAAAAAATTAAAAATAAAATAAAATGGATTTAGAAAATATTGTCGAAAAATTTGGGAGTTCACCAGCGATTGAAAAGCGATTGCTTGACCAAAGAAAAATTTTTCTCTGGGGGGTGGTAGATGATGATTCTGCTAAACACGTGATTGACAGGCTGTTCTATTTGGAGCTGGAAAATCCTGGCAAGGAAATTACGCTTTATATCAATAGCCCTGGGGGAATGGTAACTTCGGGCTTTGCTATCCATGACGTAATGAAGGCTATTACCTCGCCAGTTTCTACGGTGTGCATGGGCTTGGCGGCTTCGATGGGTTCGATTTTGCTTTCCGCAGGCACGAAAGGAAGACGTTTTGTCTATCCGTATGGGCGTGTGATGATTCACCAGCCAAGCGGCGGCGCACAAGGCACTTCGGCTGACATCGAGATAGCCACTATGGAAATCCTGAAAATCAAAGAGATAGGTGCAAAAGTATTGGCAGAAAACTGTAACCAACCTTTTGAGAAAGTGATGAAAGACATGAATCGCGACCATTGGATGAACTCGGCTGAGTCAGTCGCTTATGGGATTGTAGATGGCGTGATGACTACATTTTAAATCAGGTTTTTACTGAAAGAGCATTTATTTAAGAAAAGAAAACTAAATGACAGCGTATCAAAACTTTGTATAAAGTAAAGATACACTGTCATTTTTGTTTGTAATTGCTTTTTTGCCACCTTATTTCTACACGCCCAAATCCTTCACAATGGCGGTAATTCTATCTTTGAGCATTTGTTCGGTCGCATCATAATCCGCTTTGGAGGTTAGCTTGGTGCTGATACTGAAATAAAATTTAATCTTAGGCTCTGTCCCAGAAGGTCTTGCAGAGATTTTGCTTCCATCTTCGGTATAAAACTGCAATACGTCCGATTTGAGAAAATCTAATTTCGTAGTTGTTCCTGCTATCAGGTTTTTTTCTATACTTTCTTCATAATCAAGCACTTTGGCTACTTTGCTACCATTGATGATAGTGGGCGGATTTTTGCGCCAATTTGTCATCATTTCTTTGATTTCCTCTGCACCTGTTTTGCCTTTTTTGGTAATAGAAACCAAACTTTCGTAGTAAAAACCGTATTTGAGGTAGTTGTCCAGCAACATATCAAAAAGGCTCATTCCCTTGTCTTTGGCATAGGCAACGAGTTCGGCAATCATGCCGCAGGAGGCAACCGCGTCCTTGTCGCGTACGGCATCACCTATCAAATAACCATAGCTTTCCTCGCCCCCCGCGATGAACTTTTCCTTGCCTTCTTTTTCTCTGATGACTTCCGCAATGTATTTGAAACCTGTTAGTGTGTTGTAACATTTTACGCCGTTCACTTCGGCGATTTTGTCAATCAGTTCAGATGTTACTATTGTTTTGGCAACCATCTCATTTCCAGTGATTTTGCCTGCTTCTTTCCATGCCTGAATCATGTAGCCAATCAGCAAACTGCCTGTTTGGTTGCCGTTCAAAAGCACAAATTCGCCTTTGTGATTTTTGACGGCAATGCCTACGCGGTCAGCGTCGGGGTCAGTCGCCATAAGTACGTCCGCATCAATTTCTTTTGCCTGCTCCAGCCCAATGCTCATTGCCTCTTTTTCCTCTGGATTAGGGTAAACGACCGTAGGAAAGTTACCATCAGGCGTTGCCTGACGCTGTACGATATGGACGTTGGTAAAGCCCATTTTCTCCAATAATTGGGGGACAAGCGTGATGCCAGTGCCATGAATGGGCGAATACACAATTTTCAAGTCCTTTTGACGCTTGATAGCTTCTTTGGAAATAGAAAGCCCACAAATCATCTCCAAATATGCGTTATCTACTTCTTTGCCAATGATTTGCACATTTTCGGCAATGCGGTCAAACTTGATTTCGTCAATGGAGGAAATAGCATTGACCTCCGTAATGATATTTTTGTCGTGCGGAGGCGTAACTTGCCCACCGTCAGTCCAATACGCCTTGTAACCATTGTACTCTTTGGGATTGTGCGAGGCAGTCAAAACCACGCCACTATGACAGCCAAAATGCCGAATGGTAAACGAAAGCTCAGGCGTAGGGCGCAGTGCCTCAAAAAAATACACTTTGAAGCCATTGGCAGAAAATACGTCAGCAACAATAGAGGCGAAAAGCGGGCTGTTGTTTCTGCTGTCATGCGCTACTGCCACCTTGATTTGCTCAGTTGGGAAAGATTTTTTCAAGTAGTTGCTCAAGCCCTGCGTAGCCGCGCCAATCGTATATTTATTCA
>JAAFJS010000260.1 GCA_013298985.1 Cytophagales bacterium | reverse complement strand
TTGTTCTGACGTGATAGAGAGTGCTTTCGGTAAGTTGAAACAAAAACTACCCAAGAACAGCCCTGCTTTAAGTTCTTTTATCTTGACCTTAGCCTCGATTGGGGGACAATACCAAAGTTCAGAAGTACGAAAAGCCTTAGAAACTATCAAGGGAAAAGACCTAAAAAAACCACCCAAAAAAGAGAAAAATTCACCTATTTTTGATGGAAAAAATAGGTGAATTCTGAACAGCCTACCTGACAGGTCTGGTCTGGAAATGGAATTTTAATATTGATGCGTAACAAATTGATTATAAGCTCACAACAAATCTAATAAATAGAAAAGCAATCTTTAATCAGTGGTCAGAGAACCCAAGAAGTTTACCAACTGACGAATAAAAACATGATGATTCCTTAACCTTAATTACTTTTGGGCAAATTTCAGGCTTGAAAACTTCTTCTTTTTTCTGATAAAATATTGCCAAGCGATACTTCCTTGCATCAACTCCTGATGTTTGTCTTTTTGGGCAAAACTTCTTGCTATTTTTCTTTTGTTGAGAAGTTGAAAAAAATGCGTATAAAAATAAAAATGTGCCTTTAACACTGCGCTGAAGCCCACAAAAGAACCTTTGAATAAGAACTGTAAGCCTGCCAATCCGTCCAGTATCATTCTCAAAAAAACGAGAGTAAATACATGATTGGGTGGTAAGTTTTTGACTAACATCACCAAGCTATTGCGAAAGTTAAGGTAGAGTTTGCGCGGGCTTTCGTAGCTGAGTGTGCCACCGCCTACGTGATAGACATTACTTTTTCCGTAGTAAAAGAGCGCATAGCCCGCATTTTTTAATCGCCAGCAGAGGTCTATTTCTTCCATGTGAGCAAAAAAATCGTCGTCCAAGCCCCCAAATTGGTGATACAAGTCTGCCCTGATGACCATGCAAGCCCCAGAAGTCCAGAAAACGGATTGTGTGTCGTCATACTGTTTTTGGTCTTTTTCTACGGTATCAAAAATGCGCCCTCTGCAAAAAGGAAACCCAAAGGTATCCATGAATCCACCGCCCGCGCCCGCGTGTTCGAAGCTGTCTTGCTGGTGAAAAGCATTGATTTTGGGCTGGCAAGCGGCAATGGACGAATTGCTGTCCATGAGCTGTAACAAGGGCGAGAGCCAAGCTGGAGTAACCTCAACATCAGAATTGAGCAAAACGTAATACTCTGCCTCTATCTGCCTGAGAGCCAAGTTATAACCTGTGCTAAATCCCGTATTTTTTTCCATACGAATAAGCCGCAGTTGTGGGTAATGCGCTTGGAGGAACTCGATGGAATCGTCTGTAGAGGCATTGTCAGCAATGATAATTTCTGCCTCCGAAGTGTGCTGAATCACCGAAGGCAGAAATTGTGCTAAATAGTGGCGACCATTGTAGTTGAGTATCACTAAGGCGACTTTGGTCTTCATTATCAGGGATTTGGTTAACTATTCATCAGACTTCCTAAGTCCATGCCAGGGATATTGAGCAATCCCTCGGTCTGTTTTTGGATATGTGCTTTGGATTTTTCTTCTACCGCTTCTAAGGCGCGATTGACTGCGGCGACTACCAAGTCTTCGAGCATTTCCACATCTTCGGGCTTGGCTATATCCTTGTCTATCTGCACTTTAAGGACTTGCTTCTTCCCATTAGCAACCGCTTTGACCATGCCGCCACCTGCTTCACCTTCGGCAATAATATCGCCTAATTGGTCTTGGGCATCTTTGAGGGTTGCTTGAATTTCCTTCATTTTGCCAAGCATTTTCATCATATCCATCATACGTATTTGTGTTTTTTTTATGTTTTATTTTTCTTGTTTAAAACTCTCTGTAATCCAGCCACCGCCTACTACGTCATCACCTTCATAGAACACTGCCGCCTGCCCTGGGGCAATGGCGAAAACGTCTTTGTGGAAAAGCACTTTCATCAGGTCGCCGTCTTGGGTGATGGTCGCGGGCGTTCCTATCTTGTCATTGTAGCGCACTTTGGTCGTCGTTTCTAAGCTAATGTTTTTTAAGTCATTGTATTTGAGCATATTGAGTTTTTGTACCCACATGGCATCTTTTGCCAATTCCTTGTAAGTGCCAAGTACGACACGATTGGTTTCTTGCTGAATTTCAGTAACAAAAACGGGATAGCCCAGCGCAATTCCCAGCCCCTTGCGTTGCCCAATCGTGTAGAAAGGATACCCTTCGTGCTTGCCCACTACCGTTCCATCTTCCATCACGAAGTCGCCACCGTTTACATTTTCTGCCAAGTCTTTCACACGATTTTTTAGGAAACTGCGATAATCATTGTCAGGAATGAAACAAATCTCATAAGATTCGGGCTTGTTCACCAAATCAATGAAGCCCTGCTCAATAGCCATTTGGCGGATTTCCGTTTTACGAAGTTTGCCCAAAGGAAAAATAGTGCGGCTTAGGCTTTCCTGCGATACGCCCCAAAGCGCGTAAGATTGGTCTTTGGCTTCGTCTAAACCTTTGGAAATCACGAATCTATCGTTTTCCTGGCGCACATTGGCGTAATGCCCTGTGGCTATAAAATCACAGCCTAACTTGTCCGCACGCCTGAGCAGTGCGTCCCATTTGATGTGCGTATTGCACAACACACAGGGATTGGGCGTTCTGCCCGCCAAATATTCTCCCGTAAAATGGTCAATGACATAATCACCAAACTCTTCGCGAATATCTAAAATATAATGAGGGAAACCCAAATTTACTGCCACATTGCGCGCATCATTGATGGAGTCTAAACTGCAACAGCCAGTTTCTTTTTTCTTTGCACCCGAAGAGGCATAATCCCATGTTTTCATGGTCATTCCGACCACTTCGTAGCCCTGCTCGTGTAGTAGCACTGCCGCCAAAGAACTATCTATGCCGCCACTCATGGCTACTAATACCCTGCCTTTTGTACTCATTTTTCAAAAAAATTTTGCAAATATAATGATTTAACACAAAAAGAAGGTAAGAAGGTTCAAAAACAAAGTACACATTATGACACATATTAAAGTCTATGACAAAGTGTTTTTTATTTTTCTCAAATTTTTTTGGTTTAAGTGAGTACAAAAATATTTTTTTAGACTTTATCTAATTGAAAACTCAAAACAGGATAAGTAATGGAACAAAAATACCAAAGTTACTCATTAAATGATTTTTTAGAAGATATTGAGTTTAGGCAGTGGGTCAAAAAACCAACGGCTGAAAATGAACATTTTTTTGAAAATTTACAACTTCAATTTCCAGAGAAAAAGGAAATAATAGCCCAAGCGCGTCTACTCATCATGGCATATCAGGTTGCAGAATCAGCACAGACAACCACTGAGCAAGCCTGGAGCAAATTAAAGCGCGGGCAAATGTCAGTTACTGCGTCTAAGCCCATTTTTCTGATGAGCCTACGGCAAAAGTACAGTATTGCAGCAAGCCTTACCATCTTGATGCTCATTAGTTTGGCGGCTTGGTATAATTTTTCTGCCTTTAAACCAATCACTTATCAGACGAATTATGGTCAGATGCAAACGATTGCTCTGCCTGATGGCTCAAAAGTTACCCTGAATGGGAATAGTCGCTTAGAAATAAATAAGGAATGGACTGAAAATGGAGCGAGAGAGGTAAATTTGGTAGGGGAAGCGTTCTTTGAGGTAGCCAAAAAGCCTGTAACCAAACAAAAATTTGTGGTTAATACTTCAGATTTGGCAGTAGTAGTCTTAGGAACGAGCTTTAATGTGAGTGATAGAGATATAAAAACAAGGGTAATGCTCAAAGAAGGCGCAGTAACGCTAAAACTCAAAAACAAAGCGACTGAAAATAAGGAAGTAGTGATGAAAGTAGGCGAGTTGGTAGAGTTCTCGAAGATGGACAAGAAGCTCACCAAACAAATCGTAAATACCGAAAATTTCGCCTCTTGGAAAGATAAAAAACTCATTTTTGAGAATACGGATATGCAAGAAATTGCATTACTTATTCAGGAAACCTATGGTTTGGAAGTGCGGTTCGAAGATGAAAAAATGAGTAAACGCAAAATTAGTGGTACGATTCCCAGCGAAAATTTGACGATACTATTGACCAGCCTTGAAACCATATTTGAAGTAAAAATTACACAAAAAGACCAGCTATTGATTTTTGAATCTAAAAACTAAAAAATCAGTGTGTAGTCCATTTTAATTAAAAAAAATAGCAAACAATTTTAAAAACAAAATAATTTTTATGAAGATGAAAAAACAATTACTAATGATGCTCTGCCTAAGTGCGTTATTGCTTTGGCAATCGGCAAGCTATGCTCAGGAACTTACCTTAGCAAGGCATAATGACAAGGCTTTGGAACAGAAAGCCCTTGTTCGCAAACAACTTAAAGAGGTTATCCAAGACCTCAAAAAGCGTTTTGAGGTAGATTTTATCTACGAAAACAATGTATTGGAAGGAAAGAAAGTAATCTATATACCACAGCAAAACGAAAGTTTTGAAAACTTACTTTCTACTGTACTTTCTTCGGTCAATCTGAACTACAAAAAGATAGACCAAAAAGTATATGCTATTATCCCGCAAGCGGTTTTAAAGAAGGAAATTGCCAAGAAAGAACGTGGTGTGGTATCTATTGCAGCGCAACAAGAAAAATTCTTTGCGCCTGCTTTGCCCATGATTAGCCTTACGCCAAAGTTTGCGCTTACTACCTTGGAAAAACGCATTAGCGGTATAGTTACGTCTTCCGAAGACGGACTGCCCCTGCCTGGTGTGAGCATTTTGGTTAAAGGCACAACTACGGGTACGGTAACTGATGCAGAAGGCAAGTATGCAATTAGTGTTCCTGATAATGGGGGTACTTTGGTATTTTCCTATGTGGGTTATATTACCCAAGAAATAGCAATAGGAAATAATAATACTGTTAATATAGTATTGGTATCTGATGTGAAGGCTTTGGAGCAAATCGTGGTGGTCGGTTATGGCTCACAGAAACGTGAGGCAATTACAGGAGCTATTTCTTCTGTATCAGCAAAAGAAGTTTCAGCATTACCAGTACCAAGCATTGAAGGTGCCATACAAGGTCGTGTAGCTGGTGTTACAGTAACCAATAATGGTGCGCCAGGGGAATCTCCTATTGTGCGTATTCGTGGAGTAGGTTCTATTTCGTATGCGTCAAATCCCTTGTATGTGATTGATGGCTTGCCCACAGGTGATTTGAATAGCTTTGATACGCGTGATATCGAATCAGTAGAGGTGCTACGCGATGCAAGTGCCGCAGCTATTTATGGTTCAAGGGCTTCTAATGGCGTGATTTTGATTACGACCAAAAAAGGCAAACGCAATAGTAAATTGAGTATAAATTTAGATTCTTATTGGGGTGTGCAAACCGCATGGAAGCAATTAGATTTGCTCAAAAGAGATGACTATGTAAAGTATGCCACAGCTTTGCTTTCTAATGCTGGCAATGCCTTACCTCCACGTTTTAGTAACTTTAACCAGCCTATCTTTGCAGGTTCTGGACAGACTTTCTCACAAACAGATACAGATTGGCAGGCAGCAATGTTCCGCAGTTCTTCTATCAGACAGCATACTGTCAACCTTTCTGGCGGCAATGAAAAATCTCGTTTCTTTGCTTCTGGTGGTTATTTCAAGCAAGATGGTATCATGCGCGGTACTGCGTATGAAAGAGGCAATTTCCGTATCAATTCTGACCACCAAATTAGTAAGCGCATTACTTTTGGACAGAACTTGACCATTTCGTATGATAGCAAGTTCAATGAAAATAACCCTGGTGGTCGTACCCAAATTCAGAACATGATGCGTATGACTCCCTACATTCCTGTAGAAGACCCTACCAAGTTAGGCGGTTATGGTGGTGCAGAAGGCGCAGATGCTTCCGACCCTCAAAATCCAGTGCGTGCGGCGGCTCAGGATATTAATAATACCCAAAGACTCAAATTTTTGGGTAATGGGTATGTAGAAATTGAAATTGCCAAATTCTTGAGGTATAAATTCACAGGTGGTTTGGATTATGTTTCTGCACGTAATTATCAATTTAATCCACTTTATAATGAGGGTTTTAATTCAAGAAATCCTGCTACCATTAGCGATAATAGAGATTTGTATTTTTCCCCTATTTTTACCAACCAACTGACTTTTGAAAAAGCATTTGGCAAGCACAATATCAATGCTGTCGCTGTAGCAGAAAGGCAGGAATTCAGGTTCATAGGTTTAGGGACAGGCGGAAATCTTTCTTCTAACACAATTCGCGAGTTGAGTGGAACGACCAATCAGACCTCTTCTGGAGGTCGTAGCGAGGAAGTATTGATATCATACCTCGGTCGTGTTAATTATGACTATGCAGGTAAATATTTGCTAAGTGCCTCCATTCGTCGCGATGGTTCTTCCAAGTTTGCGCCAGGCAACAAGTGGGGTAATTTTCCTTCTGTTTCCGTAGGTTGGAGAATCAATCAAGAGGACTTTATGAAAGATATTTCCCAAATCTCAGAATTGAAGTTAAGAGCCAGCTATGGCACTATGGGTTTCAACGGTATTGGCAATTATGCCTGGCAGGTTGCCATCAGTCCTAACTCATTCCCTGTGATTGGAGGAAATCCTACTTTGGGTGCTTTCTTTGATAGATTGGGTAACACAGACTTGAAATGGGAAAAAACAGCTATGACCAACATAGGTTTAGATTTGGGTTTGTTTGACAACAAAATTACCTTAGCCGCAGAATATTATAGCCGCCGCACAGATGACTTGATTTTGGCACAGCCAATAGCCAACTCTCTGGGCTATGCACAGCCTCCAGTAGTAAATATTGGTAGCATGGAAAATAAGGGTTTAGAGTTTGTACTTGGCTATAATAATAAATTTGGTGATTTGACTTTTAATGCCAGTGGTAACATCAGTTTCATCAATAACAAGGTTTTGAGTTTAGCAACAGAAACGTCCTCATTATTTTCTGGAGGTAATTCAGATTTTGGTGGCTTTGATGTTACGCGTACTGTAGTAGGCGAGCCTATTCAGCACTTCTTTGGCTGGAGAACAGCAGGTATCTTCCAAAGTCAAGCAGAAATAGATGCCGCACCCAGACAATCCAATGCCAAGCCTGGTGATATTCGTTTTGTGGACTTGAATGGGGATAGAGTGATAGATGCCGCAGATAGAGAAAAATTAGGTAGCTTTTTGCCTAAATTTACTTATGGGGCTAACTTTTCATTCAACTACAAAGGTTTTGATTTGACGCTGTTCTTACAAGGGGTGAGTGGTAACCAAATCTATAATGGTACAAAAGTAATCGGTCAAGGAATGTTGCGCTTGTTTAACTCACAAACTGACGTACTCAATGCCTGGACTCCAAGCAATACCAATACCAATGTACCAAGAGCAGTGAATGGCGACCCTAACCAGAATAGCCGCACTTCAGACAGATTCTTAGAAAGCGGCTCTTACCTAAGAGTCAAAAACCTCGTAATTGGTTATGCCGTACCAAGCTCTGCCTTGAGTTCTTTTGCCAAAGGTACTTTGCAGTCTGCACGTATTTACTTTTCAGCGCAAAACTTGCTGACTATCACTAAGTATAGTGGTTATGACCCTGAAATAGGCTCTCGCTTCAATAATACCTTGAGCAATGGTATTGACTATGGTCAGTTTCCACAGGCACGTACCATTATGATAGGCGTACAGTTAGGGTTTTAATGAGTAATCGATAAAGCGTAACAAATTTTTGAAATTTTGTTACGCTTTAAATTGGGATTAAAAACTTTAACACATTAGTTCTACTTTGGCAGTCTGTATTTTTACTTATTGAGTTTTCATTTTGGTTTCAAGTCATTGTAAATCACTGATTTACTATCATTTTGGAGTTTTTCTATATCTTTCTATGTCTGCTTTCCTTTGTTT